>NZ_JBIAQI010000022.1:0-3169 GCF_042888905.1 Streptosporangium sp. NPDC002721 | reverse complement strand
CGGCGGGAGACCGTCGGACGGCGGGATCACACCAGGCGGAGTACCGGGCGGCGGAACAGAACCCGGCGGGAGACCATTGGACGGCGGCGGAGTACCGGGCGGCGGGACGGACCCCGGCGGAAGGCCGTCGGAGGGCGGTGGGGTGCCGGGTGTCGAGAGATCGTCCCATGGCACCGGAGGCGGGGGCGGCGACGCGGCCGAGGGTGACAGCGCGGACATCGACGCGGCCACCGGCACCGGTGCGCTCCCGGGCGCCGACGCGCCCCAGGCGGCCGATGCCGCGGGGGCCGGAACCCCGGGCACCGGCGTGTCGCCGGAGAACGTCGGCACGGGCGACGTCGCATCCGGAAACGGCACGGCGGCGTGGGCCACGGCCGGCAGCATGACGGCCGCCCCCACCGCCCCGGTCAGAATCAGTTTTCCAAGCATGTGCGTCTCCACCTGCTGGTGTGACCAGTGTGACTGGCGTGATGGACATGAACTCCGAAGATGCTGGCAGCCGTCGTATCCGCCGACGGCAAAGACACCCTCCGCGGGAAGCCCGCAGGAGGAACGGCTTGTGGCAACAGGCCCGTGAGATGCCCATGGATCGGAACACCGGACCCGGAAACGAATGGGCTTCACCCCTTCGGGGCTTCCGCCCCATATGCAGGTCCGCCCCCACTTCGGAGCTCGGCCGCATTCATCGGGCGGACCGGCGGAAACGGGCCTGACAAGCCGTCATGAATAACGGTTAAATACGATCGGTCCGCGAGTCCGTACGCATCAAAGATGTCAAGGTTGAGGACGCCATCCATCCATGGGGGACATAATCGGGCTGTGGCGCGCGACACTGTTGAGACCCATTTCACCGAGGCCGTGACCGCCCTTTCCCCCGGGGCGCCGCGCGATCCCGGCCTGCCCGTGCGGGAGGGCACGACCCTGACGGGCGCCCGCTGCCGCGAGCTGTTCGAGTTCCAGCTCGGCAGCAGGCTGCTGGACGTCACCGCCCGCTGGCTGCGCGAGCAGGGCCAGGGCTTCTACACCATCGGCTCGGCCGGGCACGAGGGCAACGCCGCGGTCGCCGCCGCGCTGCGCGCCACCGACCCCGCCCTCCTGCACTACCGGTCCGGCGCCTTCTACCTGACCCGGTCGGCGATGGCGGGACGGCTGCCGGAGGAGGGGCTGCGCGACGTGCTGCTCGGCCTGACCGCCTCGGTCGAGGAGCCGGTGGCGGGCGGGCGGCACAAGGTCTTCGGCCACCCCGACCTGGCGGTGATCCCGCAGACCTCCACGATCGCCAGCCACGTGCCCCGCGCGGTGGGCGTGGCCTTCGCCATCGAGCGCGCCCGCCAGCTCGGCCTGCCGGGGCCCTGGCCCGCCGACGCGATCGCGACGTGCAGTTTCGGCGACGCCTCCATGAACCACGCCAGCGCCCTGTCGGGCCTCAACACGGCCGCCTACGGCTCGTACCAGAAGCTGGCGCTGCCGATCCTGTTCGTCTGCGAGGACAACGGCCTGGGCATCAGCGTGCGCACCCCCGACGGCTGGGTCAGGGCCGCCCGCCACCCGCTGATGAGATACTTCGAGGCCGACGGCTGCGACCTCTCCGACGTCCACGACGTGGCGCTGGCCGCCGCCGACCACGTCCGCACGCACCGCGCCCCCGCCCTGCTGCACGTCGGCACCGTCCGGCTGATGGGCCACGCGGGCTCGGACGTCGAGCTGTCCTACCGGACCAAGCGGGAGATCGACGCCGACCTGGCGCGCGACCCCCTCGTGGCGACCGCCAGGCTCCTCGTCGAGGCCGGCCTCACCACCCCCGACGAGCTCCTGCTGCGGTACGAGACGACGCGCGAGCACCTGTTCAAGATGGCGATGGAGAGCTCCCGGCGTCCCCGGCTGGTCTCCGCCCTCGACATCGTGGAGCCGCTCGCCCCGCGCACCCCCGCGGCCGTCGCCGCGGCCAGCGCCGAGTTCTCGTCCCCGGACGCCAGGGCGAGGGCGTTCGCGGGCAGGCTCCCCGAGCAGGAGGGGCCGCTGACCTTCTCCCAGTCCGTCAACCGCACCCTCGCCGACGCGCTGGCCGCCCACCCCGACGTGCTGGTGTTCGGCGAGGACGTCGCGCGCAAGGGCGGCGTCTACGGCGTCACCCGCGGCCTGCAGAAACGCTTCGGCCCCGGCCGGGTGTTCGACACCCATCTGGACGAGCAGGCCGTGCTCGGCCTGGCGCTCGGCTCCGGGGTCTCCGGCCTGCTGCCGTTGCCCGAGATCCAGTATCTGGCGTACCTGCACAACGCCCTGGACCAGATCCGGGGCGAGGCCGCGACCCTCCAGTTCTTCTCCCAGGGGGCCTTCCGCAACCCGATGGTGGTGCGCGTCGCCTCCTACGCCTACCAGAAGGGCTTCGGCGGCCACTTCCACAACGACAACTCGGTCGCCGCGCTGCGCGACATCCCGGGCCTGGTCGTGGCCTCCCCCGCCCGGCCCGACGACGCCGCCTCGATGCTGCGCACCTGCCTGGCCGCCGCCCGCGTCGACGGCAGCGTCTGCGTCTTCCTCGAACCCATCGCCCTGTACAACACCCGCGACATGTTCGAGGAGGGCGACAACGGCTGGCTCGCCCCGTACGCCCCCCCGGTCCGGTGGACGGAGACGCACATCCCGATCGGGCGGGCCCGCAGTTACGGCGACGGCCGCGACCTGACCATCGTGACCTTCGGCAACGGCCTGCGGATGAGCCTGCGCGCCGCGGTGCGGCTCACCGCCGAGGGGCACGGCTGCCGGGTCCTGGACCTGCGCTGGCTCTCCCCCCTGCCGGTGGAGGATCTGATGCGGGCCGCCGAGCTGACCGGCAAGGTGCTGATCGCCGACGAGACCCGCCGCACCGGGGGCGTCTCGGAGAGCATCCTCGCCGAGCTGCTCGACGCGGGTTTCACCGGCAGGGTCTCCCGGGTGACCTCCTCCGACAGCTTCGTCCCGCTGGGCGAGGCGGCCAGGCACGTGCTGCTGTCGGAGGCCGAGATCGAGGCCGCCGCCCGCAAGCTGCTCGGCTGATTCCCGTCGGGGGGGGCCCGCCCGGGGGGGGGGGGCCCCCCCCCCGGGGGGGGGCGGGGGCGGCGGGGGTGTTAAACCCAAGAAGGGGGTTGGGGGCCGCCCCCCCCGAGAAGGGCCCCCCGGGGGTTAGCCC
>NZ_JBIAQI010000021.1:0-190794 GCF_042888905.1 Streptosporangium sp. NPDC002721 | reverse complement strand
CACGCGGGCGGGTTCCTCATCGTCGGCGGCCTGGCCGCGGCCACCCTGAACGTCACCGTCCCCCGCGAGTGGCTGAACGCGATCGCCGAGGTGCCCTGGCTGGCCATCCTGGTCATGGCGCTGCTGGCGGTGCTGCTGTCGATCTGCTCGGAGGCCGACGCGTTCGTGGCCGCCTCGATGACCGCGTTCTCCCCCACCGCCAAGCTCGCCTTCCTCGTGGTCGGGCCGATGGTCGACCTGAAGCTGATCGCGCTGCAGACCGGCACGTTCGGCAAGGCCTTCGCCCTGCGGTTCGTCCCGCTCACCTTCACCCTCGCCGTCCTGGTGAGCGTCGTGTTCGGCTGGCTGCTGCTATGACGCCCCCCACCCCGCCCCCCACCTTGCCCTCCCCCCAGTCCCCGGCCCTGCCCCCCTGGCTGTCTTCCTGGCTGTCTTCCTCGCGCCCCGCCCCCGCGGAAGGAACCCGCGCCCCCCGATGAACCGTGTGACCCAAAACCTCGTCCTGACCCTGCTGGGCTGCGCCGTGCTGCGGATCTCGGCGTTCTCCACGACCTACCTCAACTACGTCAAACCCGGCTTCCGGCCCTTCCTGATCGGCGCCGGGGTAGTGCTGGTCATCCTCGGGCTCATCGGCCTGCTCCAGGCGAGCCGGGCCGGAGACACCACGGCGAAGAAGAGCGCCAAGGACGACAAGCACGGCCACCCCGGCGAGCACAACGAGCACGACGAGCACGGCCGGGCCGTCACGAGCGAGCACGGGCACGACCACGCGCACGGCGGCCCCCGGGTCGCGTGGCTGCTGTGCCTGCCGGTATTCGCGATCTTCCTGATCGCACCGCCCGCCCTCGGCTCCTTCGCCGCCTCCCGCGACGACACCCCACCGCCCCGCGACCAGGCCTTGAGCTCCTTCACCCCGCTGGTCGGCACCGGCGCCGTGGAGATGACCATCGGCGACTTCATCGGCCGCGCCTGGGACGACGACAAGAAATCCCTCACCGGCCGCGAGGTCAAGCTCACCGGCTTCGTCTCACCGGCGAAGAAGAAGGGCCAGTGGTACGTCACCCGCATGCAGATCGCCTGCTGCGCCGCCGACGCCTTCCCGCTGAAGGTCGCGGTCAAGGGACTGCCCGAACCACCCGCCGACACCTGGGTCGAGGTCACCGGCACCTGGATCCCGCAAACCTTCGGCACGATGACCACCGGCGTCATCTACCCCCAGATGACCGGCAAGAGCCTTACCAAAGTCGACGCCCCCGACGAACAGTACGAGTAACACCCAGGGGCGCGTACGAGCTCGGGCCCACCTTCCCGAACACTGTCAGCCACCAGGCGACACAACCTCGCCAGGTCCCGGCGGACCACCGGCAGACGCCGGTGGTCCGCGACCGTTTCCGGCCGGTCCGGGAACAGTCCAATCGACCAGGTCAGTGGCGATCTGGTCGGACGTGGAACGACGTCGCCTGAACCGATCGGTGATCCCGGTCGGCCCGGCTTTCTCACCGTCGGCCGTGCCAGACCAGAAACCACGGCCTGGCGGCAACCCGCCGCGATCCCGCGGCCGACCGGCCCGCTTCTTTGAGCAGATCGTCGCGGAGCGTGCAGCAGACACAGTCGTCGGTGATCTCCACAGTCCCCTCCCCGGTATGCGATGGGAAGACCCCGTTGCGCACCTGACCTGCGTCGAGGCTGATCTCGCTCATGTCATTGCCGATCACCCCACGCGCGCCTCCTCGCGGCTGCGAGGAGGCGGTTGAGCAGCGTGGCCGTACCCGCGTCCAGGAATCCGGGCGGCAGTGTCGCGGAGAGACGGGGTCACCGTAGTCTTGGCCGAGAATTCAACGAACCCGTCCCCGACCTGCGATAACACGGCCTTTCAAGCTCGTTGAGAATCGCGCTGGACGGCGAGCAGAGCGGGTTCTCACCGCCGAATCCGCCTGCCGGCGAAGCGTTCGGGCCGCCGAACATCCGGGATCGGGCCCGACGGCGAGGCCCGTCGGACAGCAACAGCGGAAAATCCAACGAACCCGCCCCTGACCAGCGGAACCTTCGGGGATTCGCGGGACGCTGGTGATCTTTTGCCGCTACGGTTTGTTCCGCTTCCGGTGCGTTCGTTGGGGGTTGTGGGTTGGCGACTCGGTTCTTCACTGATGAGCAGATGGAGCGGCTGCGGTCGTACCCGGACATCGGCCGGGAGGAGTTGATCCGCTACTTCACGTTGACGAGGAAGGACCTGGGGTTCATCGACAACCTCGGCAAGAGCGGCGGCCGGGGCCCTGCCGCGCGAATGGGGCTGGCCGTTCAGCTGTGCACGCTGCCGTGGTTAGGGTTCGTGCCGGATGACATCTGGTCGGTGCCGCCGCCAACGTCGTCATCATCGGCATCGCCGCCCGCAACCGCACCCCGATCAGTTTTTGGGAGTTCACCAGGTACGGCCTCGTCGTCGCCTTCGTCACCGTGGCGCTGGTGACGCCCTACCTGTGGCTGCGCTATCTGATGTGACGCCCTGCCGGCCTGCCGGGCGGCGAGGAAGTCCTTGATCTTCCCGGGGCGACTCCAGCGCTACGCGGCCTCGCCGCACAGTCATGAGTCGGTTTGGGGTGCCGTGGCTGCCGCGCTAATGGTGGCCGGATGAGGCCATGGGATGGTGGTGTTTACAGCGGTCCTCTTTCGAGGCTGGTGGGGCGGGAATGGCGGAGCCGATGTGATCTACCCCCAGGTCGGCGCCTTGGACTCGGGCACTTTCGACCCGGACCTGCGGTTTCGCGCCGAGACAGAAAGGCAGTGCGAGGGCTGCTGGTGGTGGTCGAGAGGTAATGGGCGGTCCGTAATGAAATGAGGTCTTCACTCCGTTTATTTCGGTTCGACCTGACATGTTGTGATTATTGCGGGTATCGGGGGGCGCTTTTAGCGTCAGCGGCGTGGGCCCTCAGGGCCTGGCCAGGAGGCGCGAAGATGGGGTTCGTACGGGCGAAGACCACTGGATTCAACGCGGTCCTTCCGACGCGGGACGATCCGTGGAGAGCATTGGTCCTGCGGGAGGACCGCGCCGCGTTCATCACCCAGGAGAAGCTGCTGTCGGAGGGCCCGCTGGCGCAGACCTTTTTCGGGGAGCTGGCCGGGATGCCCGAGCCGTTCGCCAGCTGCACCGACGCGGCGTTCGAGGTCATGGTGACCGAATACCCCCGCCGGTCGATCTTCATCGTCGGAGACCAGTGCCTGGACTGGGTCTGGAACCAGCACGGCGCCAAGTATGAGGGGCCAGTCATCGGTCATCCGAACTTCGGCAGGTTCATCCCGCTCGGCTACCGCAGCGACATCGACACCGTCATGCAACTGCCGAACCACCGCACCATGCTGTTCAAGGGGAACCGGTGCGCGATCATCGAGTGGAGCCCCCACGGCAGCCGGGGCTGCTACTTCGAAGGGCCGTTGACCGAGCTCGGCAAGGCCCACGCGGGGTGGAGCAAGCTGCCCGCGGACATGAGCGGCGACTTCGACCACGCCGCGTTCCTCCAGGGAGGAGGCGCCTTCTACCGGACCCTGCTGATCAAAGGTGACCGGGCGATGTACCTCGACTGGAACACAGGCCCCGTGGTCGTCGGCAGCTACGCCCAGGTGTCGGCCGGGCTGGGCGCCATGCCCGCCGAGTACCACAAGCCCCGGCTGCCGGCCGCCGGGCGTTTCTCCGGCACGGCCGACGGTGAGCGGATCGATCTTCGCGTCGATCTGACGGGCCCGCTGCCGGTGATCTCCGGGGACACCTTCACCGACCCCGGCGACAAGTACCTCAACTCCTTCGTCCTGGAGGGCAGCCGGCCCGTCACGCTGCCGGCCACCATCACCGGCACGGTGAGGTTCGCCAACGACACCAAGCTGCCGAAGATCTCGGTGGTCGTGGACAAGCTCGCTCCCGGCGGCACCGCCACCCTCACCCGCAGCGCGGCCGACGGAAGCTGGCCCACCACCTACACCTGCGCCTACGTCTCCCGGTTCCTGCGCACCATCGACTGGGAGGTCGACGCCATAGCGGGTACCAAACCGGCCCCCCAGTACGCCACCACCACCGACCCCCGCCCACCCGGCCTGGCCAAGAAGCTGATCACCGTCCAGTCGGCCTACGCCGACGCCGGGATCGAACTGCGCACTTCCGGCGCCGTCGTCAACGAGATCGCCATCGACCAGGTGGGCGCGGACCTGAAGTGGTCCGATGCCGAGCTCCATGCCGCGATGGTCAGCAACTTCAGCGGCCACCGGGACATCGAGCAGTGGAAGGTGTGGAGTATCATCGCCACCCGTCATGTCGACAAAGGCACCCGGGGCATCATGTTCGACTACGAAGATGGAGTCCAACGCCAGGGGATAGCTGTGTTCTACGACGAGCTGGTCGAGGAGGGGTCGGACACAACACGCCAGGGGCTCCGTGTCTGGGTGCATGAGATCGGCCACGCCCTCAACCTGGCGCACAGCTGGGAAAAGGACACGCTCGGGCCGCGTAAGGGCCACGGCGACCTGTCGTGGATGAACTACGACTATCAGTACCAGGGCCCGAACGGAGAGCAGGGTGCGGAGGCCTACTGGGCGGCCTTCGCCTACCAGTTCACCGCCAATGAACTGCGCCATCTGCGCCACGGCTTCTACCGGAACGTCGTCATGGGCGGCTCCGCCTGGGCGGTAAATTCCGCCGATCGTCGCGCTATGAAGGAGTTCGCCCCGCCACCGGCCAGCCGGTCGGGACTGCGGCTGGAGCTGTACGGACGCGACACCTTCTCCCACGGGGAACCCGTCGTCACCGAGATCAAGCTTTCCCTGGACGGCAGCACCCCCCACGCCGACGCCTTCCCCAACCTCAGCCCCCGCGGCGACAACCTGACCATCCTGGTCACCGACCCCGCCGGAGCCATCCGCCCCTTCCGGCCCATCGCCCGTGCCTGCGGCAACCCCGACCGCCGCGTCACCCTCGATGCCCAGACCCCGGCCCTCTACGACAGCGCCTACCTCGGCTACGGCGCCGACGGCCTCACCTTCGCCCAGCCCGGCACCTACCGGCTGCGCGCCCTGTGCAAGGCCCCCGACGGCTCCACCGTCACCTCACCCGAGCACACGATCGAGGTCAGCCCGCCGCAGAGCGAACAGGACCGGCAGGCGGGCGACCTGCTGATGGGCTCACAGCAGGGCACCCTGCTGGCGCTGCTGGGCTCCGACGCCCCGCAGCTGGCCGAAGGCAACGCCGCCCTGGACCAGCTCATCGCCACCCACCCCGACCACCCGCTCGCGGTGTACGCGCACATGGTCAAGGGCACCAACGCCGGACGTCACTTCCTGACCCTCGGCAAGGACGGCATCGGTGTGCGGCCCGCCGACACCGACACCAGCATCGAAGAGCTCGGCGCGGTCGTGCAGACCACCCTCGACACCGGCACCGACGCCGGGGTCGACAACATCACCCTCAACGCCACCATGCGCCGCCTGGCCCGCGCGCACGCCCGCGCCGGCGACCTCAAACAGGCCGACACCGTCCTGGACCAGATGGTGGAGACCTTCCGCGACAAGGACGTCCCGCCGCCGGTCCTGGCCACCATCGCCGAACAGGCCGAAACCACCCGCACCGAGCTCCACGACCAGGCCTGACACCACGCCCCCGGCCACCGCGCCGCCCGCCTGAGCGCTACCGCGGATAGTGAATCATCATCCGCGGTAGCGTCGACGGCGTCCTGGAAGAACACCCCGCCGCAGCGAGAGTGACTCCACCTATTATCTGCGACAGCGGTCGAAGAAGGTCGTCATGGCGACGGTGCATCCGCTTGGCGTACGCCCGACGACTCCGGCCATACCTCGGTCATCTCACCGACTTTCCCACCGTCATCTTCGACCACCCTTCGAGCACCTGCGTCCTGGACGCCGCCCGGGGCTGGCCGACCAGGACCTGCCGGATTTGATCGTGGTGGACCCCGGCGGGCTGCCGCCGAGCATCGCCCCCGTCGGGGGACGTGGCAGACGCTTTGGCTCCTGTCATCGCCTTCGCACTCAGCCTTCGACCTTGCCGGAGGGGTCGCTCGCGTAGATGTCCGGTACGCCGTCGTGGTCGAGGTCGGCCGTCTCGACCTCGTGGACGCGCCGGTAGGTGCGGTTGCGCAGCCGCAGGATCAGTGCCGCGATCAGCGCCGCGGTCAGGGAACCGGCCAGCACCGCCACCTTGACGTGCTCGTCGCCTCCGGCGCCGAAGGCCAGCTCACCGATGAGCAGCGAGACGGTGAACCCGATCCCCGCCAGCACCGACAACCCCGCCACGTCCACCCAGGCCAGGTCCTCGTCCAGGTCGGCCCGGGTGAAGCGGGCCGTCAGCCAGGTCGCGGCCATGATCCCGATCGGTTTGCCCGCCACCAGGCCCACCACGACCCCCAGCACGACCGGGTCGCCGAAGGCACCCGTCAGACCGTCCAGTCCACCCAGGGCCACCCCGGCGGAGAAGAACGCGAACACCGGCACGGCCACCCCGGCCGAGATGGGGCGAAAACGGTGCTCGAAGTGCGCGGCCAGGCCGGGCCCGGCGTCCGGGCCGCCGGCCCGCTCGCTGCGGACGACCGGCACCGCGAAGGCCAGCAGCACCCCGGCGACGGTGGCGTGTACGCCCGAGGCGTGCACCAGCGCCCAGACCGCGGCGGCCAGCGGCAGCAGCAGCCACCAGACGCGCACCCGGCGCTGCACCAACGCGGCGAAGACCGCCAGCAACGCCAGCGCCTCGGCCGCGCCGGGCGGCGCCGAGGGCGGCTATCCCGTCACGATCAGCTCCTGCGGCCGCGACCACACCTTCGACAAGGCGCCCAGCCGCGTCGTGGTGGGCAACGAGAACACCTTGCGGACCCTCGACGCGCTCAGCGTGTCGGCTGCCGTTCACGGGTACGTGCTCAGCCCCGATTCCGCCGGTCAGGCCCCCACCGGCCTGCCGGAGAACCTCGTGCAGGTGTCTGCGACGACGATCCCGGCCAGGGAGCCGGTCATCGCGGCCAAGCCGGACCTGTTCCTGTCGTTCAACGAGGCGCAGCTGACCACCCAGGGGGCGCTCAGCTACGACGACCTGGCCGGGGCCGGGGCCAACGCCTACGTGATGGGGGCCTACTGCGCGCAAAACCCCGACAACAGCAGCATCGACACCGTCTACACCGACATCACCAACCTCGGGAAGATCTTCGGCGTCTCCGGCAGGGCGCAAGAGCTGAACGAGACGCTGAAGAACCAGGTCGCCGCGGCGAAGGAGTCGCTGAACGGCAGCACCGCCACCGTGGCCAACCTGAAGGTCGCCGGCGAGAAGGTGTACGCCGTGGGCGGCTATCCGGCCTCGGCCGTCACCGACGCCCTGGGGCTGAAGAACCAGTTCGCCGACCTGCCCACCCCGTTCGCGGAGCTCAGCGCCGAGCAGGCGCTCGCGATGGCACCGGACGTGGTCTTCGTCAACCACGCCGGCGACGAGCAGGCCGCCATCGACCAGCTCAAGCAGGCGCTGCCGGACCTGAAGGCGATACGGGACGGGCACGTCCACGGCCTGGACGAAAACGGCCCGCAAGGGGGCGGCGTCGGCGTCATCGCCGCCCTCGAATCGGTGTCCGCCGACGTGAAGACCTCGGCCAAGTGAAAGGGAATCGACCCATGAGCGACAAGACACAGATCACTCGCGAGTTCTGGGACAAGCTCTACGACAGCTTCGGCAAAGGCATACAGCGCGACGCGAACCGGTATCTGGTCGGCGAGGCCGGGGGACTCGCGCCCGGATCGGCGCTGGACCTCGGCTGCGCGCAGGGCGCCGACGCGATCTGGCTCGCCCGCAACGGCTGGCGGGTGAGCGCCGTCGACGTGTCCGACGTCGCCATCGAGCGGGCACGGGAGAACGCCACCCGAGCCGGGCTCGCCGACCGGATCACGTTCGCGCGCCATGACCTCGCGGTGGACTTCCCGAAGGGGACGTTCGACCTCGTCTCGGCCCAGTTCCTGCACTCGCCGGTCGCCGCCCCGGGCGAGCGGGAGCGGATCCTGCGGTGCGCGGCCGAGGCGGTCGCCCCCGGCGGGCATCTGCTCGTGATCTCCCATCAGAGCGTCCCCTCCTGGCATCCGAAGATGCCAGAAGGACTCACCGAGCACCCGATGAACCTCACCGTGCAGACGCCCGCCGAGAACATCGCGGCCCTGCGCCTGGCCGACGGGGAATGGGAGACGATCCGGGCCGAGACCGTCGTCATCGAGGTGACCTCGCCCGCCGGGGAACCGGGCATCCGCGAAGACCACCTTCTGCACTACCGGCGCCAGGCCGGGGCCTGACCCCCGGTTGGTGGTGGGAGGTGAGCATGGCGGAACAGCGACAGGCGCCCGGCCTCACGGACGCGGTCCTGCGTGAGGTCGGGCCACGGCTGCGCGCCGCACGCCTGAAACGCGACCTCACCTTGGAGGCGCTGTCGGGCGCGACCGGAATCTCCGCCTCCACCCTTTCCCGGCTTGAGGCCGGCAAGCGCGCCCCCAACCTCGAGTTACTGCTCCCGATCACCCGCGCGCTGCGGCTGAGCCTTGACGAGCTGCTGATGTGGAAAGCGCCCGACCCGCGCGTGCGCTCGCGGACCCGGCAGTTCGGGAACCTGACCGTGGAGTACCTGTCGCCCGAGTCCGCGCCGATCCAGACCTTCAAGATGACCTTCACCCCCAGCAATGAGCCGATCCAGACCCGCAGCCACGAAGGCTACGAATGGTGCTACGTCCTCCGGGGCCGCGCGCGCGTCGTCCTCGGCGACCGCGAGGTGATCGTCGAGGAGGGCCACGCCGCGGAGTTCGACACCCGCATCCCGCACGGCGTCGCCGCCCTCGACGGGCAACCGCTCGAGATCCTGTCGATCTTCAACCGCGGCGGCGAACGCATCCACCTTCCCGGCATCGTCCACCCGCCCTTCCCCACAGCGCGATGAGCCTGGCGCCGGCTTCGCCCAGGGCGGCATAGGCGTCGGCGGCGATCAGCTGGACGACGCGGCCGGCCAGGCCCTGACGGCGACGCGTGGCGCCGCTGGCGTGGGCCGGCCCCGCCCCGCCGCCGATCTCGGCGGAAAACAGCAGGCTCTCATCGACGGGCCGGCGCCTATCGGTGGTGATGGCGAGCTGGAGCCTGCGCCCGCCGACGCGGTGCTGGCGGACCTGGTCGAAGGGGGCGCGCAGCGGGGTCCGGCGGTCGACGTCTGGTTCGTCGAACGACTTGGCCATTGCGGGTACGTCTGAGTCATCCCATCCGCGCAGGATGAGGCCCGAGCCGGTGAGGTGGATGTCGGCCGACCAGGGCGACACCTGAGGTCGTGGTCATAGCGCGGGTCACCTTTCGGTGGTGGCGCGGCGCCAGGCGGCGTCGCGCAGCAGTCGTAGCCCGTTGAGGCCGACGATGATGGTGGAGCCCTCGTGGCCGGCCACGCCCACCGGAAGCGGTAGGTCACCGAGCAGGTCCCAGGCCACCAGGACGGTGATGAAGGTGGCGGCGATGATCAGGTTGGCCACGACCAGGCGGTGGGCTCGGCGGGCCAGGGCGATCACGGCCGGCACGGTGGCCAGCTCGTCGCGGGTGATGACCGCATCGGCGGTGTCCAGGGCCAGGTCGGATCCGGTTCGGCCCATCGCGATGCCGACATGCGCGCTGGCCAGCGCGGGGGCGTCGTTGACGCCGTCGCCGATCAGCGCCACCCGGCCGCCGTGAGCCTGGAGCGCGTGCACCGCTGCCACCTTGTCGGCCGGAAGCAGGTCCGCGCGCACCTCGCCGATACCCGCTTGTGCGGCCAGCCGGGCGGCGGCTCGTGTGTTGTCACCGGTCAGCAGCACCGGCGCGGCCCCGGTCAGCGCCCTCAGGTGGGCCACCGTCTCGGCAGCGCCGGGCCGCATCCGGTCGGCCAGGGCGAGCACCCCGGCCAGGGCGCCGTTCACGCGTACCACCACCGCGGTGTGCCCGCCGTCTTGGAGGTCGGCGATCAGCTGGGCGACACCGCCGGTGCCGGTGTCACCGAGCAGGTGAGCAGGACTGGCGACCTCGACGAGGCGACCCTGGACGTTCGCCCGCACGCCTTGCCCGGGCGCGGAGGTGAAGTCCTGCGCCGGTGCCGGCGCCAGCCCGGCCTCGCGGGCGGCCTGGACCACGGCGCGGCCCAGCGGATGTTCGGAGGCATGCTCGGCCGCGGCGGCCAAGGCCAGCAGTTGGTCGTGGGAGAGATCGACGCCGGGCAGGACGTGCACGCCGGTCAGGTGCGGTCGGCCCTCGGTCAGCGTGCCGGTCTTGTCGAAGGCCACCGTCGTGACGGTGGCGAGCTGTTCCATCACCACGGCCGACTTGACCAGCACGCCGTGCCGTCCGGCGGTGGCGATGGCGGCCAGCAGCGGCGGCATGGTGGCCAGCACCACCGCGCACGGCGACGCCACGATCATGAAGGTCATCGCGCGGAGCAGGCTGTCTTGCACCGCCGTTCCCCACAGCAGCGGCAGCGCGAACACCGCGAGGGTGGCGGCGACCATGACGACGGAGTAGCGCTGCTCGACCTTCTCGATGAACAACTGGGTACGCGCCTTGGTCGCACTGGCTTGGGCAACCATGGCCACAATCCGGGCGATCACTGTCTCGGCCGCCGGCCTCGTCACCCGCACCCGCAACGCCCCGGTGCCGTTCAGCGTGCCGGCGAACACCTCATCCCCGACGTGTTTGTCCACCGGCGAACTCTCACCGGTGATGGACGCCTGGTCGACGGCGCTGGCCCCGGACAGCACCTGACCGTCGGCGCCGATCCGTTCCCCGGGCCGTACCAGAATCATCTCGCCGACCAGGAGAGCGGCCGCATCGACGACCTCCTCCTGATCGTCGTCGCCCAGCCGGGTCGCCTGCTCGGGCGCCAGGTCCAGCAGGCCGCGCACCGAGTCCTCGGTGCGCTTGGTGGCCAGCGCCTCCAGCGCGCCGGAGGTGGCGAAGATGACGATCAGCAACGCGCCGTCGAAAACCTGCCCGATCGCCGCGGCGCCGATCGCCGCGACCACCATCAGCAGGTCCACATCCAGCGTCCGCTCGCGCAGCGCCCTGAGGCCGGCCACGCCGGGCTTCCAGCCGCCGGCCGCGTAACAGGCCATATATAGGCCCCACCACAGCCACGGCTGCGTCCCGGCCAGTTGACAGATGCCACCAGCGGCGAACAATCCTGTCGCGGCCGTCGCCCAGCGCACTTCCGGCAACGACCACATTCCAGAGCGCCACGACGAGGCGGTCCGGCCCGGCGCGGCGGCTCTGGCATCACGGGCGGGGACGGTTCTCAGCTCTGCTGTCACCGTACCATCGTATATGCGTACTCACGCAGATATGCAAGCAAGAAGATCGCGGAGTATGCTGGAGGTATGCATACGTCGCTGCCGGACTTCGACATGCCGAACGAGGAACAGGTGCACCTGGCCGCCGAGTCGTTTCGGCTGCTGTCCGATCCCACCCGCATCAAGATCTTGTGGGCGTTGCTGCAGGGCGAATCCAACGTCGCCTGCCTGGCCGAACTCGCTGATGCCGCCCCCGCCGCGGTCAGTCAGCACCTGGCCAAACTCCGCCTGGCCGGGTTGGTCAAGGGCCGCAGGGAAGGCACCTTCATCTACTACACCGCCGCCGATGAGCACGTGCGCCGTCTGCTGACTCAGGGCCTGTTCCACGCCGACCACCTCGACCGTGACGATCCGCACCCCTCACCCGGTCCGGCCGCCATCGACGAGCCCGCCATCGGCGCTGCTCACCCGGCGGCAAACGCCTCCTGACCGCCAGGCACCCGGCTCTGGCACGGATCCGGCGGTGACGGAGGGGGCGGCCGACAAGGTGATCTCGGTGTGCCTCGGAAGTCTTGCCGATGCTGTTTCCGCGGTTGGCCGGCGTGGTCCTCGAGCAGGTGATCACAGAGCGGCAGGCCGTGCAGGTGCGGGCCCGAACACGACCGATAGCGGCATCCTGCCCCGCCTGCGAGTTCCGGCTCGGCGAAGGGACTTGGCCAGGTGAGATTTTCGGGTCGGACCCGACGGCCGCCGTCACCCCTGCGGACGTGAGGCCCGGTTGTGGAGCGCCTGCTGGGCGGGGGCCGCGTCCGCGGGGGTGTCCTGGGTGGCGTCAGGCGTTGTAGGGGTCCTGGCCGGAGCGGATTCGGCCGGTCATGGACTTGAGGGCCTCCAGGGCCGTGAGGTAGGTCATCGGGCCGAAGGACACCCGTGCCACGCCGAGCGCGGCCAGCCTGCCCATGTCCATGCCGGGCAGGAAGGTGACGTTGACCGGTCCGTCGATGGCCTTGACGAGGTCGGCGATCGTCTCCTCCGAGGGGGCCAGGATGGGAAAGACGCAGTCGGCGCCGGCTTCGAGGTAGCGGCGGCCGCGTTCGGCGACCTCCTCCACCGAGGGTGAGCCGGTCAGGAACAGGTCGATCCTGGCGTTGATCACCAGGTCGGGGCTCGCGGCCCGTAGCGCCGCGATGCGGGTGGCCTGTGTGTCCACGTCGAGCAGCCTGCCCGCGTGGTGGTCGGTCTCCTCGATGTTGAACCCGGCCGCGCCGATGGCGGTGAGCCGCTCGACGAGTTCCGCGGGTGGCAGGCCGTATCCGGCTTCGGCGTCCACGGTCACCGGTACGTCCACCGCTCGGATGATCTTTGCTGCGATGTCCAGCATCTCGTCCACGGGTGCGCCCTCGTGGTCGTCGTAGCCCAGCATGGCCGAGATGGACGCGCTGGCGGTGGCCAGGGCGGGGTTTCCCGCCTCGGCCACGATGGCGGCGGAGGCGGCGTCCCATACGTTCGGCAGGATCAGGGGGTCGCCGGTTTTGTGCAGGTCGCGAAGCAGGGCGGTCCGGGTGTTCGTCATCGGCCGTTCCTTGTCGTCGGGGTCGGTGCGTCATAGGTATGAAGAATTCGGGCTTTCGTTTGTGACAGGACCGCGATGTGATTAGCGCCACAGCGGCCCGCTGCCCCGCTGCTCGGGTGGCCGGGTGGCCCGCTGCTCGGGTGGCCGGGTGGCCGGGTGGCCGCGGTGAGCCTCCGCGTCGAGGGGCGTCCTCTGCTCCCCGTCGTCGAACGCCCCGGCATCGCCGCCGCGCCCGCACAGAGCCCCCGCCGTCCGGCGTGGCGCCTTCGCGATCGCCTCGTCCGCGCCGGTAGGGCCGGTGTCGGTGTCGGTGTCTGCCCGGCGCCTTCACGGTTCGTGGGACAGGTGGAGGTGGCGGCCCTGCCGGTGTGAGCGCAGCCAGCGGTCGTGGCCGGCGACGACGATCGCGCCGGGTCCTTCGGCGCCCAGTGTCGCCTCCAGTTCGTCGGACAGGCGGGGTGAGAGGTGGTTGGGTGGACTTTCCCGCGCCGTTCTCGCCGATGAGCCCGATTCGCCGGCCGGGGGCACCGATGAGTGAGACGCCGTCGAGTACGCGGCGGGTGCCGAGGGTGCGTACGAGGTCGTGGGCGAGCAGTGCGTCGTTCATCGGCGGGCCTGCCGGTCTTCGGTGGCCGGGTGCCCGGGGCCGGGTCCGTGGCCGGTCGGGCTCGCGCCGCCAACGGTGACGTCGAAGGTGACGTCGGGCCGGGGGAAGGGGCCGGGAAAGGGCGGGGTGGAGCGGGTGATGGATGCGTCAGGCATGTGGGAGACCTCGTGCGTACGTGGTCCGGGCGTGCCGGAGCCGCCCGGCGCTGTGACAGGGAATTCAGGGAATTCAGGGAATGACGACCTGGCCACGTCGGCGGCGGTCGCGTGCGCCTGCCGGGGCCGGTCGGTCTCCGGTCTCACCCGGAGATGTCGTCGCCTGCCATGTCTGGTCTCCTACGCTTTCGGTCCCGTGCATTTCACATCGTTACGGTCATCCGGTGGCGGGGCCGGTCGGTGGCGGAGGCATCGGCGCTATTCGTGGAAAAGGTCACCGCTGAGGTATCTGAGGCCGGTGTCGACGGCGACGGTCACCACCGAGTGGCCGGGGCCCAGCTCGCGGGCGAGTTCGATCGCGCCCGAGACGTTCACCGCGGTGGAGGTGCCGGCGAACACCCCTTCCCTCCGGGCCAGCGGCAGGGCCAGGGCCCGTGCCCGCTCCTCGTCGACGGCTCTGGCCTCGTCGTAGGCGTCGGAGGTGAGCAGGGGCGGGATCATGCCGGTGCCGATGCCCTCGACGCGGTGCGGGCCGCCGTGACCTCGGGTGAGGATCGGTGAGGTGGCGGGTTCGAGCGCGATGACGCGGGCCGGGTGGTCTGCGGAGCGCAACGCGGTCGCGACGCCGGTCAGCATGCCCGCCGTGCCGACGCCGGCGCAGAAGGCGTCCACCCTCGCTCCCCCGGCGGCGGCCTGGTCGAGGATCTCGCGGCCCATGCGCTCGTAGCCCCGCAGGGCGTCGGTGTTGTGGAACTGGTCGGTCCAGAAGGCGTCGTGGCGTTCGACGATCCGGCCGACTTCTTCTCGCATGCGGTCGAACAGCGCCGGGGTGATCTGTCCTCCTTGGCTGGGCAGCACGGTCAGGTCGGCGCCGAAGGCCCGCATGGTGTGCAGTTTCTCGGGGGCGAAGGCGTCCGAGGTCACGATCGACAGCGGGTAGCCCTTGACCGCGCAGACGAAGGCGAGTGAGGAGCCGGTGCTGCCGCCGGTGAACTCCACCACGCGGCGGCCGGGCCGCAGCGCGCCGCTGCGTTCGGCCCCCTCGATCATGGCCAGCGCCATCCGGTCCTTGTAGCTGCCGGTGGGGTTGCCGCCTTCCAGTTTCACCAGGACCTGCGCCGCTTCTTCGGGGACGAGGTGGGCGAGCCGTACCAGCGGGGTGTCGCCGATCGTCTGGGTGACGGATGATGAGATGGCCGATGACATCGATGAGCTCCCGGGTTTCGTGGTGAAGCCGTGGTGAAACTGTGGTGGGGCCGTGGTGGGCCGTGGTGGGGATCGCGGGGTCAGCGCTCGGTCAGGCTCGCCAGCCGTTCGAGGGTCTTCTCCGTCGACGCCCTGTTCTTGGAGGGGAGGCCCGGGAGCGGGAAGAGCACGCCGCCCCTGGCCGTCGACCAGGTGAATTCGTGCGGAGCCGGGTGCGCGTCCGGCCGCCCGGTCACGCGCGGGAGGCTTTCCTTCGTGAGTGTTCGCCGCGATCCGCCGCCGCGCGAGTCCCCGAAAGCACATACCTGGAAGGTAGACGAGGCCAGACGGTCTTCGCGAGCGTCATGTGACGCTGTGGGTGTACGTCATCTCGTCGTCCTCGGGGGTCGTCCTCGGGGGCGGCGTCGGTGGCGTCGGTGGGGGCGGGCCTCTGCCGGGCCCGGCCGGGATGCGGTTTCCGGAGCGCCGCAGGTAGCGGGCTCTGCCGCTCTCCCGGACCTGTGGCGGGCATGGCCCACGTTCTCAAGATCGGCTCATGGCCGGTTCTCCCCGTATCCCGGCTGGATCCGTCTCTCACCTGCGCCGGGTGTCGGCGAGGGGGTCTCCTGGGGTGTTGAGCGTCCGGGCGAGATCGGCCCGGGAGCTCCCCCCGGTTTGGGGAAGATCCGGTGCAGGTGGGTGCCGACGGTCCGGCGGGAGAGGTAGAGCCGTTGCCCGATCTCCCGATTCGTGCCGGCGGGCGCCCGCACTAGAGTGGATCGGGAAGTCCAGCCCGGGGGGTGCCATGCGCTCGCTGACCCGTAAGGGAGCCGCGACGCGCCAGCGCGTTCTGGAGGGGGCGGCCGCGCACATCCGCGAGTACGGGGTGGCCGCCACGACCCTCGACGACGTGCTGGCCATGACGGCGACGAGCAAGAGCCAGTTGTTTCACTATTTTCCCGGCGGGCGGGAGGAGCTGTTGCTGGCGGTGGCCCGCTTCGAGGCCGACCGCGTGCTGTCGGACCAGCAGCCCCAGCTGGGTGATCTGACCTCCTGGCCCGGCTGGTGGCTGTGGCGCGACAAGGTCGTCGCCCGTTATCGCGATCAGGGCCGTGCGTGCCCGCTCGGTTCCGTCATGTCGCAGCTGGACGGTGGCACGCCCGGTGCCCAGGCCGTGGTCACCGGGCTGATGAGCCGCTGGCAGGCCGAGATCGCCGCCGGTGTGCGCCACATGCAGGGCATCGGTGAGATCGACCCGGGCCTGGATCCCGACCGGGCGGCGGCGGCCCTGCTCGCCGGTATCCAGGGTGGGGTCCTGATCCAGATGTCCACCGGTCAGACGACCCATCTGGAGGCAGCCCTGGACATGGGCATCGCCCACCTTCAGGGCGGCGGGCGCGCGCGGCCGTAGCGGGCGGGAGCCTCCGGTGCCGGTGGCGGCGGCGCCCTCGGAGGGCATCACCTGCTGAGCCGGCGATGGTGCTTGTGGTGGGCATCACCCGTCAAGAAGGTGGCGGGCGTGAAGGGCTCCCGGCCGGGCCGGGGGTGCGGCGTGCATAGGTTCGACCTGCGGTCGTCCGGCTTCTCAAGACGGAGGGCCCGCGCCGCCGCGGCTCGTGCCCGGCGAGGGGTGCGCCGGGTCGCGGATGCCTCTCCCCCTCTATTTTGGACTTGACAGTCCATTTTTTCGTGCGCAAGCTGATGATTGGACCGCACGGTTCAGAAAGGACGTGCTTCCGGCTGCCGCCCCGGCCCGCCCGGCTCCTACGGGCAGGCGTCGCGGCCACGCAGGCTCGCCCGCCCTTGACGTCCGATCCCCGCCGATCCGATTCCCGCCGAAGGGACGCGCGGGCCCCGGCGCCCGCGGGAACCGGCGAGGACCGCTCCCCTCGGCTCCGCTCACGAACGGAAAGTGACACCCCATGTCTTTGGATCGCTACTACCTGCTCGGACGTTCCGGGCTGCGCGTCAGCCGGCTGGCGCTGGGCACGATGAACTTCGGCACCGGCGGTTTCCACGCCGCGTACGGCAAGACCGAGCAGGAGGCCGGCGCCCTCTTCCACCGCTACCTGGAGGCGGGCGGCAACTTCGTCGACACCGCGGACTTCTACACCGGGGGCGAGAGCGAGACCATCCTCGGCAACCTCCTC
The DNA here is from genome assembly GCF_042888905.1 of Streptosporangium sp. NPDC002721. Taxonomy (NCBI): domain Bacteria; kingdom Bacillati; phylum Actinomycetota; class Actinomycetes; order Streptosporangiales; family Streptosporangiaceae; genus Streptosporangium; species Streptosporangium sp. NPDC002721. The sequence continues at coordinate 173,826 of NZ_JBIAQI010000021.1, read as the reverse complement.
GCCGAGGCCAAGGTGCGCGACAGGGTGGTGCTCACCACCAAGTTCACCAACAGCGTCGACCCCCAGGACCCGAACGCGGGGGGCAACGGCCGCAAGCACATGATCAGGGCGGTCGAGGCGTCGCTGCGGCGCCTGCGTACCGACTACATCGACCTGTTCATGCTGCACACCTGGGACCGGATCACCCCCGTCGAGGAGGTCATGCGCACCCTCGACGACCTCGTCAGGGCCGGGAAGATCCGCTACGCGGGCCTGTCGGACGTGCCGAGCTGGTACGCGGCGCGCGCCCAGACCTACGCCGAGGCCCACGCCCTGGAGCCGGCGATCAGCCTGCAGCTGCCCTACTCCCTCATCGACCGGGCGATCGAGACCGAGCACGTCGCGATGGGCCAGAGCCTGGGACTCGGCATCACCGCCTGGAGCCCGCTCGGCGGCGGCTTCCTGACCGGCAAGTACCGTCACACCGACCAGGGCCTGGCCGGAGAGGGCCGGCTCGCGGGCTCGGCCGGGCAGACGCGGACGGAGCGGGAGTGGCGGCTGCTGGCGACGCTGGAGAGCGTCGCCGACAAGCTCGGGGTGACGATGGCCCAGGTCGCGCTCAACTGGGTCGCCACCCAGCCCGGCGTCGCCTCGGCGATCGTGGGGGCCAGCAGCACCGGCCAGCTCGACGTCACCTTGAGCGCGCTCGAGTTCGAGTTGCCGGCCGAGCTGCGCGCCCAGCTCGACGAGGCCAGCGCCGTGCCTCCCGCGTCGGTCTACCAGATGTTCACGCCCGCCTACCAGAGCTGGCTGGTCAGCCCCGGCCTCAAGGTCGGCGACAAGCCGGCCGGGTACGCGCCGGTCGTGCGCAACTGGGTGCCCGAGGGCAGCGGCTGAGGGGCGTCACCGGTCACGGGCGCGTCGAGGCGCGCCCGTGACCGGTGCGTGCCTGTACGGGTGGCCCGTACGGGCACGCGCCGGCGCGGTGACCCGGCGCGGGGGGCGTCCTCGGCGAGCGCCCCGTCGCGGCGAGGCGAACTCTCCCCCGGGGTGAGCGCTCCGCCCAGGGCCGGCAGGCCGCGGTGGAGGCGGACATGGCTCAGCAGCCGCCGGGAGCCGGCGCGCGGCTCATGCCGGGGCGGGGGCGGGGTAGGCCGGGCGCAGGGCGATGCGGCGGCGGACCTCCTCGGACCCGAAGTGCAGGTCCAGGCGCCGGGTCGCCTCGGCCCACTCGCGCATCGAGTGGACCGAGGACAGGGTCTCGACCACGAAGGGGTCGCGCCAGCGGCTGATCGCGCGCCGCCACAGGGTGAGGGGGTCCTCGTTCAGCAGGCTTCCGACGGTCCCCTCGTAGATGGGCATCGCCCGCACCTGCCCATCGGGCTCCACCTGCATCATCGGGAAGCCGTGGTGCGTGGTCATGTCGGGGTTCATCTGCAGCAGGAAGTTGTCGGTCGTCATGACCTGCACCGAGGGCGGTGCCAGGGAGCGCAGGCGCGTGACGCACTCGATGCCGGCCAGGGTGTGCAGTTGCGGCTCGGTGAGCAGCTCGCCCTCGAATCCGGGCCTGCTGGCCAGCCCGGACGGCACCACGGCGCCGAAGTTGAGGAAGGCCATGTTCGCGAAACGGGGGGCCAGGGTGGTGCAGAACTCCTCCATCTGGTGGAAGTTGCCGCGGGTGACCACGCAGTCGACGCCGAACCTCACCCCCTGTGGCGGGGCGACCTCGTCGAGGAGGGCCAGTGCCCGCATCGCCCGCTCGAAGGAGCCGGTCCGGCCGCGGATCGCGTCGTGGACCTCGGCGTCGGCCCCGTCGACGCTCACGGTGATGCGGGAGAAAACCCGGGTGACCTCCCGCGTGGCCTGCGGGGTGAAGGTCCAGCCGCCGGTGTAGAGGTTGGTGGCGATGCCGGCCCGCTTGATGCGCTCGGCGACGTCGAAGATGCCCCTGACCATCAGCGGCTCACCGCCGGCGAACTCCACCGACTTCGGGCCCAGGGTGACGATCGCGTCGGCGACCTGGAGCATCTCCTGGTGGCTCAGCTGGCGCGAGGGCCGTCTGCCCGACTCGGAGTAGCAGTGCGTGCATCGCAAGGGGCAGGCATAAGTGACGTCCCAGATGACGGCACCGGGCCCTTTGAGGCTGCTCATGGCATTCCCTTCAACGCCTGACGACAGTGAGCGCCAGGATGCGCGGGGCCGCTTGTGCCGTACTTGGAGGAGGCTGCAGCGCCCGCCCGGGAATCCGCGCCACCCGCCGCGAACCGTTGTTGATGCTTTGACCTGCGAAAACAAGAGGGCGGTGCTCGCTGTGCCGACGCGTGCCGCTTTCGTCACCTGCGTCTGCAGTGCCTTCCAAGTACGGCGCAAGCGAGGCCTCACATGCTTCGAACCACGGCGGGCCGGACGCGGGCCGACGCCATGTTCACAACGTCATGCCCGGTCCGGGTGATCGCCGACGTCCGTTCCGATGACGGGGAGACGGAAAAACCATGCACGACGAACACATGAAGGCCGCGCCCGCGGCCCTTGTCCCGGGAGCCGATGATGGCGGTGCGTGAGCGGCTGACGCTGGAAGCGGTACCGCTCGATCAGGTGCCGGAGGTCACGAGGTTCCTCACCGGGCTCGGCCTGGGAGCGCTGCGCCAGGAGGCGACCACCGCGTTCTTCGGCCGCAACGACAGCTGGGCGGGGGTGACCGACACCGGTGTCCCGGTCTTCGTCAAGAAGACCCTCGGCGAGGCCGAGCCGGTCCGGCGCAGGGTGGAGCGGACCGCGGCGATGAGCACGCTGCTCGACGGGCATCCGGTCATCAACGCGCCCCGGTTCCTGGGCGGGGAGGCCCGCTCCGGCCTGGTGGCCTTCACCCTGCTGCAGGACGCGCGCAGCGGGGCCGACCTCGCCTCCGACGGCGACTTCACCTGGGAGCTGGCCCGCTCGGCCGGCCTGCAGATCGGAACGCTCCACACCCTGCAGGCGCCGCCGGTGGTGGCCGAGGACACCTCGCCGCCGCCGCTCCCGCCGCTGGGCCGCCTGTCGGCCCTCCCGCTGGAGGTCTACGCGGCCGCCAGCGGCGCCGAGCTGGAGGCATGGGCGATCCTGCACGACGACGCCGCGATCGTCGAGGCGATCGGTGACCTGGCGCGCCGGGAGCCAGGCGCGCCCCGCGTCCTGGTGCACTGCGACCTGCGGCTCGACCAGTTCCTCCACCACGACGCGACCCTGTACCTGACCGACTGGGAGGAGGCCAGGCTCGCCGACGCCGCCCGCGATGTGGGCGCCTTCGCCGGGGAGTGGCTCTACCGGGGCGTGCTCGGCATGGCCAGCAGCGACGACACCCCCAACGACCGCGAGGTCGTCGCCAACGGCACCCGCCGCTTCGAGACCCTGCGGCCCCACATCGAGGCGTTCTGGTCGGCCTATCTCCAGGCCCGGCCGCAAGCGCGCTCGGACCGCGATCTGGCGGCCAGGGCGGCGGGCTTCGCCGGCTGGCACCTGATCGACCGGCTCATCGTGGCCGGTCACCGGCGCGGGCGGCTGTCGCCGCTGGAGCGCGCCGCGGCCGGCGTCGGGCGCAGGCTGCTGCTCGACCCCGCCGGATTCATCACCACCTTGGGCCTGGGAGACGAACGATGATGCCGGCACTGGAGCGGGTGCGCGTCGGCGCGGACCTGGCCTCGGCCACCGTGGACGACCGGGAGATCACCGCCGACGGCGCCAAGGCGCTGCGCAAGGCGCTCGCCGACGCGCTGTACGAGGCCTTCCACACCGGCCGCGACACCCGGGCCGACCAGCCGCGCAGGCCGGTGCGCGACCCCGGCTTCGAGCGGGCGCTGCGCGCGATGGTCCCGCACGAGGACACCCGCGTCCTGGCGAGGGTGGAGCCCGGATCGCCGTCGACGGTCCGCCTGAACGGCGTGCGCGTACTGGTCCCGCGAGACCGCCTGGGAACCGAGGACGCCGAGAACACCGGGAGCGCCGGCGGGCTGTCGCGCTGGGTCAGCCTGCCCGCCGTGCTGCCGTCGCTGTCGCCCGGCTTCCTGCTCGTCAGCGGATCGCACGGCCACGGGATGGAGGAGGGCACCTGCGTGCGGGTGTACGCCGGAGCCGACACCCCCGACGCGGCCCCCGGGCTGTGGGGGGCGATGCTGTCGCGGCTGGAGGAGCTGCGGCTGCCCTACCGGGCCAAGGTGCTCTCCGCCCGCGACCACTATCCCCGCCGCGACAGTGTCGTCGTCTACCTGGGGCCCCGCTCCTGGCACGCGGTCCCGGACCTGGCCGCCGCGGCGGCCGCGGCCGGGGGGCTGCGCGAGGACCTGTCGCTGTATGTCGCCGCGCTGGGCCGCGGCCTCGGCTGGGCCTGGGAGCCGCACGACCCCCGGCCCGGGATGCGCGGGCTGAGCTTCGGCGAGCACCGCTCCCAGGCCGTGGCCGCCGGGCTGGTGGCCCACGCCGAGCGGGGCGGCGACCGCGAGCGGGCGGTGACCGAGGCGCTGCGGGCCGCCGGGGTCGTACCCGGCGCGATGCACCGCAACCTCGGCTCGCCGCCGCTGCCCTTCGAGATCTCCGGGCCCGAATCCGGGCCCGGTTCCCGCGAGTTGCAGGAAAGGAGGTGACCATTTTGTCCACCGAGATGCTGATGGAAGGCGCCGAGGCCTACACCTCGCTCGCCGAGGTCGCGGCGGTTCCCGGCGGCGACAGCCTGGGGGCCTGGCCTGACCAGAGCTACCTCACCAGCCCGCTGTGCCTCATCGCGTACACGATCGACTCCGGCTGCTGACGGCGATCGCGTGGCGTCGCCCGCGCGTGCGGGTGACACCACGGCTTCACACTCATCTGAAATCTACGAGGGGATTGACATGTCCACCGAAATCCTGATGGAAGGCGCCGAGGCCTACACCTCGCTCGCCGAGGTCGCGGCGGTTCCCGGCGGCGACAGCCTGGGGGCCTGGCCTGACCAGAGCTACCTCACCAGCCCGCTGTGCCTCATCGCGTACACGATCGACTCCGGCTGCTGAGCCGGCTTTCCGAACCGGAGCCGGGAAGGAGGTGAACACCATGTCCGCGGAACTCCTGATGGAGGGCGCCGAGGCCTACACCTCGCTCGCCGAGGTCGCGGCGGTCCCGGGGGTCGACCCCCTTGAGGCCCAGCCGATGACGACCGACTGGATCTACAGCATCTGCACGCTGACCATCGAGGGCGGCTGCTGACGTGAACGACGTGGCGGCGTCGCGGATTCGCGGCGCCGCCACGGTCGGGGAGGCGACACACACCTAGGAGGGTTCATGGCTCCCGCACTGCTGTTCCCGATCCAGCCCGCCCATCCCGAGGTGGTCGTGCCCTTCGGGGAGCTGGTGGCCGACGGCCTGGCCGGCCGGCTGTGGCTGGGGCAATCGATGATGGCCGAGTCCCACCAGACGATCGCCTACCTGGCGGGCCGGGGCGTCAAGGTGGCCTGCGGGCTGGGCGTGACGCTGATGCCGTTGCGCCACCCGCTGGAGGCGGCGGCGCAGGCGCGCAGCCTGGCGGTGCTCACCGGCAGGCCGGTGGTCGCCGGATACGGCGCCGCCACCCCGGAGCTGGTCAGGGCGCTGCGCGGCGCGCCGTACGAGCGGCCCGCGACGGCCGCGGCCGGGTACGCCCGGGCGCTGCGCGCCATCCTCGACGGCGAGATCCCCCAGCACTCCTGCGAGGCCTACGCCGCCGGCGGCGGCGGGCTTCCCCCGATGAGGCACGCCCCCGTCGAGGTGGGACTGGGCGTGCTGCGCCCGGGCATGGCGCGCAAGGCCGGCGCCGTCGCGGACGTGGCCGTCACCTGGATGACGCCGCCCGCCTACCTTCGCGACACGCTGATCCCCGCGCTGGCCGAGGGCGCGGCCGGACGCGGCGCGCCGCCCCGCGTGGCGGCCGTGGTGCACGTGGCGCTGGCGGGCACCGGCCGCGACCCGCGCCGCCTGGCCCAGGTCGGGGCCGGACACCACCTGCGGGCCCCGCACTACATCGACATGCTCCGCCAGGCCGGGGTGAGCACCGACCCGGCCGACCCGCGCGCGGGCGCCGCGGCCCTGGTGGAGGCGGGCGTCTACGTGTACGGCACGGCAGAGGAGGTCGCCGAGCGCCTGCACGGCTACCGCGAGGCGGGCGTGCAGGAGATCGTCCTCAACCCGGCCGGGGTCATGCGGACCGAGGGCTACAAGGCCGCGCTGGCCGACGCCGAGCAGATCCTCCACGCGCTGGCCGACGCCGATGACTAGCGCGCCGCCCTTTCGCGCCGAGCGCCTGCTCGTGCTCGCCACCGGCTCGCTAGGTGCCGCCTTCCTGCCGTACTGGCTCAACTGGCTGCGGCACGCCTACCCGAAGCTGGAGGTGCGGGTCGTGCTGACCCGAAGTGCCGAGCGTTTCGTGACCCGCCAGTCGGTCGCGGCCATCACCGGCCAGAAGGTGCCGCTCGACGTCTGGCCGCAGGCCCCGGAGCCGGGCTCGCCGCACGTGGAGTACGCCGGCTGGCCCGACACCGTGCTGGTCTACCCGGCGACCTACCACTTCCTGAGCCGGTTCGCCGCCGGCCTCGGCGACACGCCCGCCCTGCTGGCGCTGCAGTGCACCTCGGCGCCGATCGGGATCGCGCCCGCCCTGCCGCCCGGCGCCACCGGCTCCCACGCCTACCGGCGGAACCTCGCGGCGCTCAAGGAGCGGCCCAACGTCGTGGTCGCCGACCCCGTGCCCACGCTGAGCGCCCACACCAGGGAGCGCGACGCCCTGGGGGCCGCCCCCCTGCCCACCTTGATCGAACAGCTGGAACGACTGCGCCGCGAGGAGGAGCGATGAGCGAGGTCGTCGAGTCGTTCGCCAGCGGCTTTTTGCGCACCACGATCGTCCGGCACGGCCAGGGCGAGTACCTGTGGACCCGCGGGCCAGGCCCCGACCGCCGCGACGCGATGCGGATGCCCGCCCCCGCCCTGCTCGCGGCCGTGCGGGCGCTGCCACCGGGGCCGGTCAGGCTCGCGCTGCCCGAGCGGGGCGACGGGGACGGCGTGACCTACCGGACCGACCAGACCGGCTCGCTGGCGGGCGTCTTCCTGCGCGGCGGGGCGGGCGGGGTCCGCATCGCCGACACCCTGGCCCAGACCGGCGCGGCCCTCGCCCGGCTGCACGCCACCCCCGCGCCGGCCGGCCTGGCCGGCCCCGACGGGCCGCGGCGGCTGCTGTGGTGGCTGCTGGAGGGGGAGGGGCCCGGCGCCGCGCCGCGGCTGCACCGGCACGCCGAGCAGATCCTCGGCCCCGGCCGCATCGCCGCGGTCAAGGCCTGGTGCGCGCCGCAGGAGCCGCCAGGGCCGCGTGCGCTGCTGCACGGCGCCCCCAGCCTGGGCACCCTGCTGCCCCTGACCCGCGAGCGGGACGGCGCCCTGCTGACCGGGGAGGACCTGAGCGCCGGCCCGCCGGAGTCGGACGTGGGCTGGCTCATCGGGGAGCTGGTGGAATTTCGCGAGCTGGCCGGCCGCTCCGGGCGCGCCACACCCGACTACGACGCCCTCATCGGCCACGTGCTGGACGGCTACGGCGCCCCGCTGGACCCGGCCGCCGTGGGCAGGGCCGCCACGGTGCGCTTCCTGAGCCACGTGCACGACTTCGCCGCGTACATGAAATGGCACGACCTCCTTCTGGAGTACCTCGAAATCGTCGCCGGCGTGATCGACGCGGCGGGCGAGGGGAGGCTGATCCGGTGATGAGGCGCCTGACGCTGGACAACGGCCTGCGGGTGGTCGTCGAGGAGGAGCGCTCGGCGCCGGTGGCCGCCGTCGCCGTCCACTACGGCGTCGGATTCCGGGGCGAAGGCTTTCCCGGCCTCGCCCACCTGTTCGAGCACCTGATGTTCGAAGGGCACTTCCAGCGGGTGGAGGGCATCGGAGGGTTCTGCAACGCCTCGACCCGTCAGGACTACACCGACTTCTACACCGTCGTCCCCGCCGAGGCCGTCGAGCGGGTGCTGGCCCTGGAGGCCGGCCGCATGCGCGCCCCGAAGATCACCGAGCGGGCCGTGCGGGCGCAGACCTCGGTGGTGCGCGAGGAGATCCTGGGAAAGATCCGCAAACCCTACGGCGGTTTTCCCTGGCCCCGGCTGTCGCCCGTGCTCTTTCGCGAGGCCGCCAACGCCCACGACGGCTACGGCGACCACGAGTCCCTGCGCCAGGTCACCGTCGGCGACTGCGAGGACTTCTTCGAACGTCACTACAGCCCGGCCAACGCCGTGGTCACGGTCGCCGGGGATGTCTCGGCACAGGCGGCGCTGGAGGCCGTCTCGCGAACCTTCGGAAAGATCCCGGCCAGGCCCGCCCCCGCGCCCGTCTCCTGGTGGGAGCCACCGGCCGGGCCGAAAGAGGACCTCTACCGCGACCGGCTCGCGCCGCTGCCCGCCCTCGCCGTCGGCCACCGGGTGCCCGACCCGGCCTCGGGTGCCCACTTCGCGCTGTCGGCCCTGGCGGGCCTGCTGGCCGGGGGTGAGCGTCCACGGCTGCGCGAGCGGCTGCGCCGCGAGACGGGCCACACCGTCACCTTCTCGGCGCGCGTCGGGCTGTTCGACTTCCTCGACGCCCGCGACCCCGACATGTGGGTGCTCACCGCCGTACACCCCGCGGACCTGCCCGCCGAACGGGTGCTGGCCGCCGTGGACGCCGAGCTGGAGTCACTGGCCGCCGACGGGCCCGGCGAGCGGGAGCTGCGCGACTGGCGCACCACCTGGATCACCTCCCACCACCGCTCCATGGACCGCCTCGCCAACCGGGCGCGCCTGCTGGGGCGCTTCGAGCTGCTGTTCGGCGACCCCGTGAGCGCCACGCGGCTCGCGCGGACCTACGCCGGGGTGAGCGCCCCGGACGTGGCGGCCGCGGCGCGCGGCCTGCGCCCGGAGGCCCGCGCGCTGCTCAGAGTCCTGCCGAAGGAGGAATGACGTGGACCGCGTACTCGCGAACGGCCTGCGCGTGCTGGCCCTGCGCCACGGCGCCACCCCCCTGGTCGAGGCGCGCCTGCACCTGCCCCGCCCCTGCCCCACACCGGGCGACCTGGCGGCCTCCGCGCTGCAGGCGGCCTGCCTGCCCCAGCACGAGGACGTGCGGCTCAGCGCGACCGCCGACGTCCACCAGATGACCGTCACCGCCTACGGCACCGACCTCGAAGCGGTGACGACGGCGCTGGCACAGGTGGCGACACAGGCGGTGCGGGCGGCTCCCGCCGAGATCGAGGCGGCGCGCGGGCAGCTGATCGCCCAGCTCAAGATGGTACGGGCCCACCACGACACCACGATCAGGCAGGAGCTGGCACGGCACCTGTACGGCGAGCACCCGGTGACCTTCCAGGTGCGCGAGGAGGACCTCGGGCACCTGCCCCGGCGGCCCTGGCGGCCGTTCGCCCCCGGCGGCGCCGTCCTGGTGATCCTGGGCCGCGAGGACCCCGAGCATCTGGCCGACGCCGCCGGCGAGGCGTTCACCGGCTGGTCCCCCGCCCCGGGCCCCGACTCGCCCCTGCCGCCGCCCCCCGCGTTCGAGGGCGGCAGGCTCACGCTGTCGCCCCGGCCCGGCGCGCCGCAGTCACGCCTGCGCCTGCGCGCGCGGGCGGTGACGATCGAGCACCCGCGCTACCCGGCCCTCTTCCTCGCCCTCAACGTGCTGGGCGGCTACCTGTCCTCCCGGCTGTCGAGAAACCTGCGCGAGGACAAGGGGTATGTGTACGGCGTCACGACCTTCTTCGACACCTACCCCGGCAGTGCGCTGCTGGCCATCGAGGCCGACACCGCGGCGGCCACCACCACCGCCGCGCTCGACGTCCTGGCCGCCGAGCTGCGCCGGATGCGCACCCACCCGCCCACCGCCGAGGAGATCCGGGCCGCCCGGGCCTACGCGCTGGGCTCCATGGCCACCCGCCTGGCCCCGCGCGCGGCCTTCGCCTCCGCCCTCGCCGACATGGCGGCCAAGGGCAGGGACCCGCTGATGGTGCTCGACTTCCCCGGCCGCCTGGCGGCCGTGCCCTCTGGCGACGTGGTGGCCGCCGCGCGCGACTTCTTCGCCCCCGGGCGCTTCTCCGGCCTGGTCGCCGCCGACCCCGCCGCGCTCACCTCCCCCCTGTCGCTGTGAGCGGCCTGTCCCCGTGACCGGCGGGGCTCCTCGCCGATCCTTGATGAGGATGAGACATTGCCGAGGTAGCCGCCGCGCGGTTTCCGGGGGGAACGGCAGGGATCATGCGGGTCATCGGGGCAGGTTTCGGTCGTACGGGAACGCTCTCGCTCAAGACGGCTCTGGAGCGGCTGGGGTACGGGCCGTGTCACCACATGAAGGAGGTGCTGGAGCGGCCCGAGCAGATCCGCCGGTGGCTCGCCCTGGCCGAGGGGCGGCCGGTGAGCTGGGAGGACCTCCTTGAGGGGTACCGCTCCTGCGTGGACTGGCCCTCGGCCGCCTACTGGCGCGAGCTCGCCGGGCACTTCCCCGAGGCCAAGGTCGTGCTCACCGTGCGCGATCCGCAGCGCTGGCTGGCCAGCATGAACGCCACCATCCTGGCGCGGCACGGCCGGGGGCTTTCCGGCAGGGCGATGCGCGGGCTCTCCTCACTGCTGGGCACCGACCTGGCCGCGTTCGCGAAGATGACCAGGCTCACCGTCCAGGAGCGGGTCTTCGGCGACTGCTGGGGGGATCCCGCGCGGATGCTGAGGGTCTTCCAGGAGCACATCGACGAGGTCGAGGCGGCGATGGCGCCCGGCAGGCTGTTGCGGTTCGAGGTCGGCCAGGGCTGGGAGCCGCTGTGCGGGTTTCTCGGGGTGGCGGTGCCCGAGGGCCCGTTCCCCACGGTCAACGACAGCGCCGACTTCGCCAGGGGCGCCCGGACGAACCTGGGCGCCATGCTGCTGCGGCGCAGCGGCTGAGGGCCCGCCCGCCGCCCCGCCCTGTCCGGGGGGAGCCTGTCGTTCGCGGTGGGTGCGCCGGTATGGTGCTCGCGGCCCGCTTCCCTCCACCGCTATGTACACTCTGTACATATATGTGGCCGCGCCGCGTGCGCGTTACCGGAAGGTGGACCGTGACGAACCCCAGCCCGCCCGCCCGACGCGGGCGCGGGCGCCGCCCGGCCGACCAGGTGCGCCAGGAGATCCTGCGGGCGGCCGGTGAGCTCCTGCTGGCCGAGGGCATGGCCGGTTTCACCGTCGAGAAGGTCGCCGCCCTGGCCGGCGCGAGCCGGGTCACGCTGCACAAGTGGTGGCCCTCCAAGGGGGCGCTGGCCCTGGAGGGCTACTTCGGCGTGGTCGGCCCCATCCTGGCCTTTCCCGACAGCGGCGACGTCGCCGCCGACCTCACCGCGCAGCTGAAGGCGTTCGTACGCCTGATGCGCGACACCCGGGCCGGCACCGTCGTGCCGCAGCTCATCGGCCAGGCCCAGACCGATCCCGACCTGGCGGCCGTCTACCGGGAACGCTACTCGGGCCCGCGCCGGGCGCTGGCCGTGCAGGCCCTGGAGAGGGCCAAGGGGCGCGGCCAGCTGCGTCCGGGCCTGGATCCCGAGGTGGCCGTCGACCAGCTGTGGGGCGCCTGCTACCACCGGCTGCTCATCCCCGACCAGCCGCTGAGCGAGGAGTTCGCCGAAGCCCTGGTCGCCAACCTGCTGGGCGGCATCGGCTCGCCCGCTCCCCCGCCCGGCCCCGCAGAGGACCACGCGGGCAGGTGATGCCGGTCGCAGGGCTCCTGGCTATCGCCGCGAAGGATCCAGGCCGGCCCGGGCGCGGGCCGAGCGGATGGCCGCCGACAGGCCGTCGAGGTCGAAGGCCCCGTGGTGGCGCCGCCCGTTGACGAAGAACGTCGGCGTGCCGGACACGCCGCTGACGTCGGCGGAGTCGACGTCGGCGGCGATGCGCGCGACGGCGGCCGGATCGTGCAGGTCGGCGCGAAAACGCTCGACGTCCAGGCCGAGGTCACGGGCGTGGGCGATGAGGTCGGAGGGACGCAGGCGGTCCTGGTTGACGAGCAGGTGGTCGTGCATCTGCCAGAACGCCCCCTGCGCGGCGGCGGCCTCACCGGCCTGGGCGGCCAGCTGGGCCAGGGGGTGGACGTCGGTGAGCGGCAGGTGCCTCCACACGTAGCGGACGTCACCGAGGTCGGCCAGGATGCGGCGCACGACCGGTTCGGCCTGGCCGCAGTAGGGGCACTCGAAGTCGCCGTACTCCACGACGGTCACCGGCGCGTCGGCGGGGCCGCGAAGGTGGTCGCGGGCCGGGTCGACGGGAGCGGCCAGGTCGACGATGGTCTCGGCGGTGCCCAGCAGGGCGCGGGCCCGCAACCGCGCCGGAAGCGTCGCGGTCACGCGGGAGACGGCCCAGGTGAGCACGGGCGCGCACACCGCCGCGGCCAGGATGGCGAATTTGGCCTCCTGCAGCCGGGGGCCGTCGAAGGCCAGGGTGGCGATCAGCAGGGAGACGGTGAAGCCGATGCCGGCGACCGCGCCACCGGCCGTCACCGCGGCCCAGCCGACCGGCGGGCGGACCCGGCCACGGCTGAGCAGGGTGACCAGCCAGGAGGAGACGATGATCCCGGCGGGCTTGCCGAGCGTGTAGGCCAGCAGGATGCCCAGGGTGACCGGGGAGGCGAGGGCTCGCGCCAGGAAGTCGCCGCTGAGGGTTATCCCGGCGTTCGCCAGGGCGAACAAGGGGACGACGACGTAGCTCGTCCAGGGATGGTAGAGCTGCTGCAGCCGCTCGTTGGGCGAGACCGCCGAGGTGAGCCCTCCCTGGGCCGAGCGGGCCAGCTCGGGAGTCGGCTGCTCGCGAAAGAGACGGAACAGGTCGGTGGCGCGTTCCAGGTCCCCGCGGGAGGCCGGGGAGGCGTAGGTCAGCAGTCCCATCGCCAGGCCGATGATGACCGGTTCGACGCCCGAGCGCAGCAGCGCCACCCACGCCGCGGCGCCCAGCAGGGCGTAGACGAATCCGTGGCGCACGCCGGCGGCGCGGACCGCCAGGATCACGGCGAAGACGGCCACCGCGACCAGCAATGGCACCGGGGTGACGTGCTCGCTGTAGAAGATCGCGATGATCGCCAGGGCGAGCAGGTCGTCGACGACGGTGACGGTGAGCAGGTAGGTGCGCAGCCGGGAGGGCAGGCGGGATCCGAACAGGGCGAGCATGCCCAGGGCGAACGCGGTGTCGGTGGACATGGCGGCGCCCCAGCCGTGGACGGCCGGGGTGCCCGCGTTGAACGCGAGGTAGATCGCGACGGGGACGATCATGCCGCCGGCGCCGGCGGCGAGGGGCAGGACGAGCCGCCTGCGCTCGCGCAGCTCCCCCATGTCGAACTCCCGGCGGGCTTCGAGCCCCACCACGAAGAAGAAGAACGTCATCAGGCCGGTGTTGACCCACTGGCGCAGGTCCTGCGAGATGCCCGAGTCTCCCACGGTGACCGACAGCGACAGGCGCCAGAACCGCTCGTAGGCGAAAGGCGCGACATTGGCCCAGGCCAGGGCGGCCAGCGTCGCGGCGAGCAGGATGACGGCGCTGCCGGTCTCGGTACGCAGGAAATCGCGCAGCGGGGTGGTGGAGCCGCGCGCCCACACCGTCCGCGCGGGCGGCGGGGCGCCCTCCTGGCCGGAGGCGGTCATCGTCGGGTTCCCCTCGGGCGCATCGTGCTCTCCCCCGTGCCTGGTGGTCGCGCGTCGCGCGGGACGCGCGACCGGTGGAGCGGGCGCCGCCCGGCCGGTTCGTGCCGGGCGTGACCCGCGGGCGGGGGGCGGCGCTCTCGCGCCGGCGTCGGCCAAGGGTACCCAAGGGGCGGCGCGGTGGTCACTTCGGCCGGCGCCCGCCCGGGACGGCGGGGGGCAGGGCGGCGGGGGAGGTCAGGGCGGCGGGGGCGAGGCCTTGAGTTTCCTGACGAAGCGGGCGGAGGCGCGGTGGCTCATGCCGGTCTCGCCCCGGACCAGGAAGACGGCCTGGTCGAACTGGTCGGTGGCTTTGAGCTCCAGGAGCCGCTCGATGAGCTCGGGGCCGATTCCCCCGCCGACCAGGGCGTTTCTGGGGCGCTGGGCCGCCCGCACCGCGAAGACGATCAGGGCGATGACCGCCGCCACGACGACCGCCGTCAGGAGGAGGATGACGATCGGGTTCGACATGGGCTGAGCGTACCGCCGCGAGGTCGTCGTGTGGGGGGGTGATCACCTGTTTTCGAGGGATTCGAGGGAGATGTGGTGATCGGCCGGTGCGTGGATGTGGTGATGCGGCGCCGGTCGTGTCCGGTCGGCCTTTTCGGCCCTTTCCGGCTCCGGGGAGCGTGCGAGGCCGATCTCTCAGAGCGCCCCGCGCAGCAGGAGCATGGCGTAGGCGGCGATCGAGTTGCTGTCGGTGATGGCGCCGTTCAGGATCATCCGCTCGAACTCGGCTCGCGAGACCCAGTCCTGGCGCATGTCCTGCTCGGTGTGCTCACGCTCGTGGGCGCCGGCGGTCAGGCCGGTGGCGAGGAAGATGTCGTAGTTCTGGCCCGTCGTGCCGTGCGCGTTGTCCAGGCGTCCCAGATGGGTCATCGAGGTGGCTCGCAGGCCGGTCTCCTGGGCCAGCTCGGTGTGGGCGGTGAACAGGGGCGAGGGGCTGTCCTTGACCCCGCCCTGGGGGAAGTTCCAGGTGCGGCGCCCCACCGGGTAGCGGTACTCCTCCACCAGGTGGAACCCGTCGTTCTCCATGGGCATGACGATGGCGAAGTCGGGCACGTCCACGACGCCGTAGATGCCGTGGGAGCCGTCGGGGCGCTCGATGCGATCCTCGCGCACGCTGATCCACGGGTTGGTGTAGACGACCATGGAGTCGAGGGTGCGGATGGTTGGTCCGGATAGGTCGGTCATGCGCGGAGCCTACTGACAGAGCCGGAACCGGGCGGGGTGAACGGCTCGACGGCGGTCACCGCGGTGACCGGCAGCGGCCCGTAGATGTGCGGGAACGCCTCGGGCGAGTCTCCGGGCACCTCCTCCATGCGTACGTCGAGCCCGGCGGGGTCGACGCTGAGCAGCACGAGGGGATCGGTGACGTCGCCGTAGAAGCGCTCCACGACCCCGCGCAGCTGCTCGTGGTCGGCGCAGGCGTGGATGAAACCGACGTCGTCGAGGGTGAGCCCGATGGTGGAGACGCGGTACTCCCCCACCCGCCGGGCGGCGTCCCAGTCGGAGGCCAGGGCGAGATGCAGAATGGTCATCGGATGACATGGTGCCCTGCGCGCGCCCGTCGTTCAACCGGAGCCCCTCGGCGGGCGCGGGGCCGGGCCGCCCGCCACGAGACAGCCACCGGCCGGGCTCATCACCCGTCGGGCTCATCAGCCGTGAGACTCACCGTCCGTGAGGCTTCAGCGCCGGGCGTGCCACTCGCGGCGCAGGATGGCGTAGACGAGCTCGCTGGTCCACTCGCCCTTGACCATCTCGTTGTCGACGAAGTGGGCCTCGCGGCGCATGCCGAGTTTCTCCAGCACCCGGGCCGAGGCCTCGTTGCGGGCGTCCAGGCGGCCGATGACGCGGTGCAGGTCCAGGCCGTCGAAGCCGAGCTCCAGCATGGCCAGGGCCGCCTCGGTGGCGTACCCCCTGCCGTGGTGGCCGGGGTGGAAGACGTAGCCGATCTCGCCGGTGCGCTGTGAGCGGCTGTGCCAGATGAGCAGGACGTCGCCGAGCAGCTCGCCGGTGGCGGCCAGCTCCACCGCCAGGGTGAGGGACCGGCCCTCCTCCAGCAGCGCCGTCTCGCCGATCTTTCTTTCCAGCGCCTCGCGGGTCTGCTCACGGTCGCGCGGCTCCCAGTACAGGTAACGGGCGACCTCGGGCAGGCGGTGGATGGCGTACAGGGCGTCGAGGTCGGCCGGGGTGTAGGGGCGCAGGATCAGGCGATCGGTCCGTACGGGGTAGGAAGGCTTCAGCACCGGGTCAGATTAGGACAGTCGCCGCGCGGCGGGCGAGGCGTTTATCCGGGGGTGCGCGGGTGGGCGCGCGCGTTCGCCCAAAGGCGCGCGGGGGCGGGGGCTCAGTGGGCGCCGCCGGCCAGGTTGAGCACCACGACGCCGCCGATGATCAGGACGATGCCCGCGATCTTGGCGAAGCTGATCGTCTCGCCGAGGAAGAGCACGCCGATGGCGGCGATGATCGCGGTGCCCGCCCCGGCCCAGACCGCGTAGGCGGTGCCGACCTCCATCTGCAGCTTGAGCGCCTGGGCCAGCAGGATGAACGCGGCGGCGTATCCGGCGACGACGAGGACCGACCAGCCCTTGTGGGCGAACCCGTCGCTCAGCTTGAGGGCGGTGGTCGCCACGATCTCCGCGACGATCGCTCCGGCCAGGATCAGCCACGCCATAATTCCCCCACTCCCCCAAAAATCGGCATAAACATACCATTTTCCATCGATCGTCGGCCGCCGGATCCCCGGGGGCGGGGCCGTCCGGCGCCACGACCTGCCCGGCTTGCGAGGGGTGTCGAAAGCGTGTTCCACTGGGCCGCATGCCATGGGACGCGCCCGCCCTGCTCGCCGCGCCGCCCGACGTCAGGCCGCGGATCGAGCGCTCCGCGCTGACCAGGGTCCACGGGGCTCTGACCTGTTATGAGGTGCAGGCGCGCACCGCGCTCGACCGCACCCCCGAAGGCTGGGCGGTCAGCCCCTACCGGGGGTGCGCCCAGGCCTGCCGTTACTGCTCGGTACGCCGGGGGCACCGCTACCTGGGGCTGAACGCCGAGGGCGACTTCGACTCCCGGATCGTGGTGCGCACCAACATCGTGCGCAAACTGCGCGCGGAGCTACGATCGCGCTGGGACGGCGAGCACGTCACCGTGGGAGTGGGGGGCGACTGCTACCAGGGCGCCGAGGAGGTCTACCGGCTGATGCCCGGCCTGGTCGGCGCGTTGCGCGAGGCCGGGGCGCCGTTCACCGTGTTCACCAAGAGCCGGTTGATCCTGCGTGACACCGACCTGCTGGCCGCCACCCCCGGGGCCGGGGTGGTGGTCTCGATCGCCTTCGTCGACGACCGGATCCGCCGCAGCGTGGAGCCCGGTGCCCCCAGCGCTCAGAAACGCCTGGAGCTGGTGGCCGAGCTGAACGAGCGGGGGGTGGCGTGCGGGGTGGCGATGGCGCCGATCCTGCCGCTGCTGACCGACTCCCCCGACCAGCTCGCGGCCACCGTGCGCCGCGTCGCCGACGCCGGGGCCGTCAGCCTCGTCCCCCACGTGCTGCGCCTGCCCCCCGGCGCCCGTGAGTGGTACCTCGCCTGGCTGGGCGAGCACCATCCGGCGCTCGCGCCCCGCTACGCCGAGCTGTACGGCAGGGGCGCCGACGCCGAGCCCGGCTACGTGCGCAACCTCACCGGCCAGGTGGCACGGCTGGCCGCCCGCTACGGGATGGGCCCGGCGCGGCCCGAGCAGCCCCTGCCGCTGGCCCTGCCCAGGCAGGCCCAGCTCACCCTCCTGTGAGCCCTGCGTGAGGTCTGCGTGAGCCCTGCGTGAGTTCTGCCTGTGAGCCCTGCCTGTGAGCCCTGCCGTCCTCTCCCCCGGCCTCCGGAAGGGACGGCCTTCCGGAAAGGACATTAAGCGGCAAAAGGAACCTTTGTCCTGATTATGGCGTTCGCCGCCGTGCCCCGGGGAGGGCATAAACGGGTACGGGCCCGCACGCCGGGCGGCCGTCAACGGGCGGGGAGGACACCATGGGCAAGACGATGTCGCCGGGCAGGAGACGGCAGCTCGCCCGGGCGCGCCGCGGCTTCGCGGAGAACCCCGACGGGAGCTACACCACCCCGGGGCGCGGCCTGGAGGTCCTGGACAACCCGCTGCTGAACAAGGGGACGGCCTTCACCCCGGCCGAACGCGAGGAGCTGGGCCTGGACGGGCTCCTGCCGGCGGCGGTCGAGACGCTGGAGGAGCAGGCGCGCCGCGCCTACGCGCAGTATCTGGCGCAACCGGACGACCTGCGCAAGAACGTCTACCTGACGGCGCTGCAGGACCGCAACGAGGTGTTGTTCTACCGGCTGCTGGGCGATCACCTGCCCGAGATGCTGCCGGTCGTCTACGACCCGACGATCGCCCTGGCGATCGAGGGCTACAGCCACGAGTACCGCCGGCCGCGGGGGGTGTACCTGTCGGTCGACGACGCGGCCGACGCCGCCGACGTCGACCGGGCCTTCGCCAACCTGGGCCTGGGGCCCGACGACGTCGACCTGGTCGTCGCCTCCGACGCCGAGGAGATCCTCGGCATCGGCGACTGGGGGGTGGGCGGCGGCGCGGGCATCGCCGTCGGCAAGCTGGCCGTCTACACCGCCGCCGCGGGCATCGACCCGGCCCGGGTCGTCGCCGTGGCGCTGGACGTGGGCACCGACAACGGGAGACTGCTCGACGACCCCCTCTACGTCGGCAACCGGCACCCGCGGGTGCGGGGGCGGCGCTACGACGACTTCGTCGACGCCTACGTCTCGGCGGCCGTCGCCCGCTTTCCCGGCGCGATGCTGCACTGGGAGGACTTCGGCCCCTCCAACGCCCGGCGCATCCTGGAGCGCTACACCGGCCGCCTTCCCACCTTCAACGACGACATGCAGGGCACCGGCGCGATCGTGCTGGCGGCCATGCTGGGCGCCGCCCGCGTCTCGGGCACCCCCATGCGCGAGCAGCGGATCGTCGTCTTCGGCGCCGGTACGGCCGGCGTCGGGATCGCCGACCAGCTGCGCGACGCGATGGTGCGCGACGGCCTGGAGGCCCGGGAGGCCGTCCGCCGGATCTGGGCGGTCGACCGGCAGGGCCTGCTGACCGACGACATGTCGGGCCTGCGGGACTTCCAGACCCCCTACGCCCGCCCGGCCTCGGAGGTCGCCGGCTGGCTCAGGGACGCCAGGGAGAACGGGATCGGGCTGGCCGAGGTCGTCGGCCGCGTCCACCCGACCATGCTGCTGGGCACCTCCACCGCGCACGGCGCCTTCACCGAGGAGATCGTGCGCGCGATGGCCGCCGCCGTCGAGCGGCCCGTCGTCTTCCCCATCTCCAACCCGACCAGCCGCATCGAGGCGATGCCCGAGGACCTGATCCGCTGGACCGGCGGCCGCGTCCTGGTCGCCACCGGCATCCCGGTCGCCCCCGTCACCCATGACGGCCTCACCCACACCATCGGCCAGGCCAACAACGCCCTGCTGTATCCGGGGCTGGGACTGGGGGTGATCGTCTCGCGTGCCCGGCGGGTCAGCGACGGCATGCTCCAGGCCGCGGCCGAGGCGGTCGGCTCGATGGCCGACGTCTCGGCCCCCGGCGCCTCCCTGCTGCCTCCGGTCGGCGACCTGCGGGAGGTCTCGGCCACCGTCGCCGTCGCCGTCGCCCGCCGGGCCGCCGCCGAGGGCCTGGCCCGCGTGGACCTGCCCGACCCCGTCCAGCAGGTACGGGACGCGATGTGGCAGCCGTGCTACCGGCCGGTCAGGGGAGCCTGACGGTGGCCGCCCGCCACCCGCGCCGCGCGCGGGAGGCCGCGCCGGAGATTCTCGACGTGCCGATCGGGCTGCGGGCCTCGGGCACTCGTACCGAGAGCGACTCGATGGGTGAGATCCAGGTCCCGGCCGACCACTACTGGGGCGCGCAGACCCAGCGCTCGCTGATCCACTTCGACATCGGCGAGGACCGGATGCCCAAGGCCGTCTACCACGCCTACGGTGTCGTCAAGAAGGCCGCGGCCCTGGTCAACGGGGAGGCCGGGCGCCTGCCCGGCTGGAAGGCCCACCTGATCGCCCGGGTCTGCGACGAGGTCGTCACCGGTGAGCTGGACGCGGAGTTCCCGCTGTACGTCTGGCAGACCGGCTCCGGCACCCAGTCGAACATGAACGTCAACGAGGTGATCTCCAACCGGGCGATCCAGCTGCTCGGCGGCCGGCTCGGCGCCAAGGAGCCGGTCCACCCCAACGACCACGTCAACATGGGGCAGTCCTCCAACGACACCTTCGTCACCGCTATGCACATCGCCGCGGCCCGGGCCGCCACCGGCCGCCTGCTGCCCGCGCTGGCGCGGCTGCGAGAGGCCGCCGAGGCCCGCAGCCGCGAGTGGGGGCACGTGGTCAAGGTCGGCCGTACCCACCTGGAGGACGCCACGCCGCTCACGGTCGGCCAGGAGTGGTCGGGCTACGCCGCCCAGCTCCAAGACGCCGAGGAGGATCTCCGGCACGCCCTGGCGGGGTTGTACCGGCTGGCGATCGGCGGCACGGCGGTGGGCACCGGGCTGAACGCGCCACCGGGGTTCGGGGCCGAGGCCGCCGCGCGGATCGCGGCCCTCACCGGGCTGGCCTTCACCGGCGCTCCCAACGCCTTCGCCGCGCAGGCCTCCTGCGACGCGCTGGTGCGTTTCTCGGCGGCGCTGCGCACCCTGGCGGTGCCGCTGTTCAAGTTCGCCAACGACATGCGCTGGCTGGGCTCGGGGCCCCGTACGGGCTTGGGCGAGCTGGTGCTGCCCGCCAACGAGCCGGGGTCGTCGATCATGCCGGGGAAGGTGAACCCGACCCAGGCCGAGGCGGTGCTGATGGTCTGCGTCCAGGTCATGGGCAACGACGCGGCGGTCTCGATGGCGGGTGCGGAGGGCAACTTCGAGCTCAACGCCTTCCGGCCGGTCGTCATCGACAACGTCCTGCGCTCGGTGCGGCTGCTGGCCGACGCGATGGACCACTTCCGCGCCTATCTCGTCGAGGGCGTCCGGCTCGACACCGCCAGGCTGGAGGACAACGTCGGCCGCTCGCTGATGATGGTCACCGCGCTCAGCCCGGCCATCGGCTACGACAGGGCCGCGCGCATCGCCCACCGCGCGCTGCGCGAGGACCTCACCCTCAGGGACGCCGCCCTGAGGTCGGGCGTCGGCGAGGCCCTCTACGACAGGGTCGTCGACCCCGAACGTCTCACCCGGCCCGGCGTGGCCGCCGCCGACTCCACTGGCTCCACCGACCCCGCGGGCTCCCCTGAGACGGGCTCCGCAGACGGAGGCTGAGAACGGCTTTCAGGGCCTCAGAAGTGGTCCAGCAGCTCGGGGAACCTGCCCAGCCGCAGCACCCGCTCGTCGCCGGGGTCGAGATCGGTCTTCTCCAGCGCCCAGGTGTGGTCGTTGGGGATGAACACCGCGTTCATCCCCGCCTGCCGGGCGGGAAGGATGTCGGACTTCGGGGAGTTGCCGATCATCCAGGTCGTCGCGGGCGCCAGCGCGTGCTCGCGGGCCAGCCACCGGTAGATCTCGACGTCCTTCTCCGCCACGATGTGCACGTCGCGGAAGTGGTGGGCCAGCTGTGAGGCCTCCAGCTTGCGCCGCTGCTCGTCCAGGTCGCCCTTGGTGAGCAGGAGCAGCTCGTGGCGCTCGCTCAGGGTCGTGAGCGTCTCGGCGACGCCGTCGACCAGCTCCACCCGGCGCCCGACGAGGGCCAGGGCCAGCTCGTCGATGCGGCGGCGCTCGGCCGCGGTCGCGGGGCGCTCGCTCAGCCGCTCGAAGCACTCGCCGAGGCTGCGCAGGAACATCGTGCTGCCGTAGCCGTGGGTGACGGCGTTGGCCGCCTGGATGTCGTCGACGAGGGCGCGGATCTGGGCTCGGTCGAGGGTCGGATGCGCCAGCCAGTCGAGGAAGTCCTCGACGACCCGCTCGAACAACACGTTGTTCTCCCACAGCGTGTCGTCGGCGTCGAAGATGAGCACCTGCTCCTGGAGCCTCACACGGTCCTCCCCCGAGAACGTCCCCACCGGCGGCGCCCCCGCGCCGCCGTCGTGTCCGCCGCACACGCTACCGCGCCCGCCAGGCCGGGCGCGGCCGGTTTCTCACTACCGCCGCACCACCGCCACACCGCCCGGGATCACCCGCCACACCGCCCGGGATCACCGGCTCGGGGCCGCCCGCGAACCGCCGAGGGGGGCCGCCCCAAGCCACCCCGGGCCATCGCGGGCCGGGGCGCCGCCGGCGCCGGGCGGGGGCCTGTTCAGGGGATCGGGCCAGACCGGCACGCCGGGCGAGCGGGCCCGGCCCGGGCGGCGGAACGGGCGAAGTGGTGGGGCGGTTCCGGGGGTCAGGCTCGGGCCAGGGCGCTGCCCTTACGCCATTCCTTGAACGACAGCTGCCAGAAGCCCCAGCCGTTGTTCCACTCCATCTCGCGGTCGGTCCCCCTGATGGTGATCACATCGCCGCGCTGGACCTGGTTGTAGTACCACCTGGCCTGGTCGGGGCGGGAGTTGATGCACCCGTGGCTGACGTTCTGGCGTCCCTGGGCCCACACGTTGTTCAGCGCGTGCACGTACTCGCCGCTGTTGGAGAAACGGACCGCGTGGTTGATCATGAGGTCGTAGTAGCCGGGGTCGCCCTTCTTGCGGCCCGGGGAGATCATGCGCTCGGGGTTGGCCTTGCCCATCGCCAGGTGGATACCGCTGGTGGTGGTGTACTCGCGCGTGCTGGCGTTGCCCGCGCTGATCAGCATGGTCTGCACGACCTTGCCGTCCCGCTTGACGATCATCTTGTGCTTGCGGGTGTCGATCGTGGCGATCTGGGCCGCGCCGATCCGGATGACCTTGGTCATGTCCTTCACGCCGTACATGTCCTTGCCGCCCTGCACGCCCTTGAGGCGGGCGGTGAAGGTCACCTTCTGGTGCGGCTGCCAGAATTTCGCGGTCCGGTAGATCACGGTCGTGTCGTTGATCCACCGCCAGGCGCCCTGGACCGGCTTTTGCGCCTTGACCTCCAGGGCCTTCTCCACCCCGGCCTTGTTGGCGATCTGCTGGTTGAAGGTGACGATGATCGGCGCCCCCACGCCGACCTTCTCCCCCTTGATCGCCGGGGTGACGTCCGCCACCTCGAGCTCGTGCTTGGGCTTGAGCGTCCTGAAGGAGCTGCCGGCGGTCGTGCCGTCCACCGCCCGGACCGAAACGGTGTAGTCACTGTCCGGCATCATGGGCGTGGAGGAGATCCACTTCGTGCGCTCGGCGTCGAAGTCACCCGCCAGCTCGCGGCCACCGCTCTCCACGGTGACCTCCTCCAACGCCCCGTTGGAGGCCGCGACGACGACCTTCTTGTCCGGGCGTACGGTCTTGCTGCCCTTGGCCGGGCTGATCTTTATCTCCGTCACGGCCGGGGCGGTGGCGGCGACGGCGCCCGATCCGGCGCCCGGACCGGGAGAAGCCTCCGGAGCCGCCCCCCCGGAGCAGGCGGTGACCAGCACCGCCGCGGTCGCCAGGGCCAGACCGGCCAGCGGCGTCCTGAGGTGTCGGCGTTCCACGATCAGCACAATTTCTCTCCCCAACTACAGCAAACTGCTCTTAAAACACTAATAGGAGATGCATGATGACTGAACATGGTTGCGCCTGATTTGGTAACGTTTCGGTCTCTTCCTAAAGTCAAAAAAATGCCAACCACGAGTCAGGAAAAGGCAAAACGACCAGGTGGGTGCCCCCTTGGGCGGGGTCTCGGCAAGAGCGCTGTCACCGGGTACGCGAGCTCGCGCCGCCGCAGGTCAGCGCCTGACGGTGGCCGTCGCGGCACCGAAGTGGCCGCCTCGGCGCCGATATCGGGGTGGAGCGGGATGATCGGCGCCGGGTTCGCCGTGGCGTACGGCGGCGCGGGGGTTCTCGCGGCGGATCCCGCCCGTCATGAGCCGCGTCGGCGCATTCCCGGGATGAGGGGCGACGCCGTGACACAGAGGGTGCGGATCGGGCCCGGCGTGCTTTTCCGGTAGAACGCGGGCACGGTCACGGCCGGAACGGGCGCGGCGGGTGAGCCGGAGCGGGCGACGGGCCGGGGCGGGGCGGGCGACGGGCGGCGGGCCGGGAGGGGCCGGGACGGGGTGCCGCCCGGACGGGAGCGGCGGGCCGCGGGTGCGCGTGGTGCCGACGAACTACGATTGGCGCCGAATGTGGACGCTTTGTCCGCCGCAGGTCACCGTCCGCCGACGGTGGTGATCATCGGCAAGGCCGTGACACGACCATGACATGGCGAAGACGGGACGGGCACACGGCCGGCCGACAGTGGGTGGGGCCGGCCGGCGGACGGGTCGCGGGCGAGTTACGGGGGGCGTGCTGTGAAACGCGGGGGCGTGTCGCGAGTGTTGCTGATCGAGGACGACCCGGCCGTACGGGAGGGCCTGGAGCTGGCCCTGACCCTGCACGGGTACCGGGTGCGCGCGGTGGAGTCCGGCGAGCAGGGACTGGAACGGTTGCGCACCGACCTTCCCGACGTCGTCGTGCTCGATCTGATGCTGCCCGGCATGGACGGGTTCGAGGTCTGCCGCCGCATCCGGGCCGCCGGACAGCTGCCGATCATCATGCTGACCGCGCGCGGCGACGACATGGACGTGGTGGCCGGGCTGGAGGCGGGCGCCGACGACTACGTGGTCAAGCCGGTGCAGCCCAGGGTGCTCGAGGCGCGCATCGGCGCCGTGCTCCGGCGGATCGGCCGCGACCAGGCGGAGCTGGAGCGGCACGGGGACCTGACCATCGACCGGGCCGGGATCGTGGTCGCCAGACGCGGCGTGCCGGTGGACCTCGCCCCGACCGAGCTGCGCCTGCTGCTGGAGCTCTCCGGCACGCCGGGCCGGGTGCACAGCCGCCAGCAACTGCTGGAGTCGGTGTGGGAGCACGGCTACTTCGGCGACTCGCGCCTGGTGGACGCGTGCGTGCAACGGTTGCGCGCGAAGATCGAGGACGACTCGGCGGCGCCGGTCTACGTGCAGACGGTGCGTGGGTTCGGGTACCGGTTCGGGCCGGTGTGAGCCGCCGGTGACACCTCGGCCGAGCCTGGGGCTGCGCGCCCGGCTGCTGTTCGCCTTCGCGCTGTTGTGCGTGGTCACCGCGGCGGCGGTGGCCGGCGGGCTCTACGTCCTGGCCCGCAACGACATCCTGAAGCGGACCCAGGACGCCGCGGTGCAGGCGATGACCGGCCGCCTGGAGGCGCTCTACCCGTTGCGGAGCGCGGCGCCGGACCAGGAGGAGCTCGGCGAGATCGCCGCGGCCGCGGCCGGCCAGAACGGCTTCGCGGTCGCCGTCTACCGCGACAGGCACTCCCCGCTCCCCCCGGGCCCGCCCCCGCCGCCAGGACACGGGGTGCCGGGCGGAGAGGCCCAGACCCTGGATCTCGGGGTGATCCCGTCGGAGTTGCGGCGGGTGGTGGCCGGTGGCGACGTCGCGTGGCAACGCGTGGTGTGGCGGAGCGGGCCCATCCTGATCATCGGCTCGCCACTGCTGGTCATCGAGCGGGACCGGACGACGCGGGTGTCGGGCATCGAGGTCTACAGCGCGCGCAGCCTGCTCCCCGAACAGGACAGCATCGACGCGCTCGCCGCACGCGCCTGGCTCACCGGCGGGGCGGCCCTGGCGTTCGCGGTCCTGCTGGCGCTGCTGGCCACCCGCGGCGTGCTGGGCCCGGTGCGCGAGCTCGGCCGGGCGGCACGCCTGCTGGGAGAGGGCGAGCTGCGGACCAGGATCGCGGTGCGCGGCTCCGACGAGCTGGCCGAGGTGGCGCGCACGTTCAACGACACCGCCGCCGAGCTGGAACGGCACGTCAGGCAGCTGCGCGAGATGGAGGCCGACGCCCGCCGGTTCGTGGCAGACGTGTCGCACGAGCTGCGCACCCCGCTGGCCGCGCTCGCCGCCGTCGCCGACGTCCTCGACGAGGAGGCGGACCGGCTGCCCGAGCCCGCCGACAGGGCCGCCAGGCTGGTCAGCCAGGAGACGCTCAACCTCACCGCCCTGGTGAACGACCTCATCGAGATCAGCAGGTTCGACTCCGGCGTCGCGGCCCTCGCGCCGAACGAGGTCGACATGGCCGAACTGGTACGCGCGACCCTGCGCGTCCGGGGCTGGTCGGAGCGGGTGGAGACCGAGGTTCCGGCCGGGGTGACGGCACGGCTGGACCCGCGCCGGGTGGACGTCATTCTCGCGAACCTGGTCGGCAACGCCCTGCGGCACGGCGAGCCACCGGTGTCGGTACGGCTTCGCGCCGACCCGGACCAGATCACTCTTGAGGTCCGCGACCACGGGCCGGGTCTGGAGGAGGCGGTGCTGCCGCACGTGTTCGACCGGTTCTACAAGGCCAGCGCGGCCAGGGCCAGGTCCGAGGGCAGCGGCCTGGGCCTGGCCATCGCGCGGGAGAACGCGCGCCTGCACCGGGGCGACCTCACCGTCGCCAACGCCCCGGACGGCGGCGCCGTCTTCACACTGCGCCTGCCACGCCGGGCCCCGGATCCGGGCGAAGGCGCTGTCTTCACATCGCGCCCACCGGATCGGATGCCCGATCCGGACGAAGGTGCCGTTTCCACACCGCGCCCGCCAGGCCGGGCGCCAGATCCGGACGGAGGCCCCGGATGAGGACCGGACCCGCCCGCCGTGCGCTCGCCGCGGGCCTCGTGTCGCTCGTCGCCGTCGCCGTGACCGGTTGCGGCGTGCAACCCAGCGACGTCATCGTCGCCGGAGCACCGCCGAGCGGACGCGTCGCACCGGCCACGACGCTCACCCTCTATCTGGTGAAGGACGGCCGGCTCGGCGCGGTGACACGGCCCCGGCCCGGTGGCCTTCCACTGTTCGAAACGGACACACTCGCGCTGCTGGCGGCCGGACCCACCGCCGGGGAACGGGCGCACGGGTTCAGCAGCGACGTCCCGTCCGGAGCCGGCCCGTTCTCGTTGACCGCCAAGCCGGCCGGTCGCCTGGTGGTGACCCTGTCCACCCCGCCCGGCGAGCTGTCCGCGCTCGCCCTCGGGCAGATCGTGTGCACGGCCGCCGCCACGGCGCCGGAGGGCCCTGTCCAGGTCACGGTCGTCGGTGCCGGGCAGAGCGTCGGCCCCCGGAGCTGCCCGGCGTGACGATCGCCCCGGGCGGATCACCGTACTCCCGGGGCGGTCAGGCGGTGGTCCCCGCACGCAGGCGTCGGACGGGTCCGCGCCACCCCGTGGCGCCGGGGACCGTACGGGGCGCCGAAGCGTCGTGAAGGAACGCGGCCGGGGGCGCCTCAGCCGGTCAGCGCGAAGCCGGCCGCCGCCTCCGCGTGCAGCCGGGCGCTCGGCAGCAGCGGGACGGCGGTGTCCTTCTCGGTGATCAGGAGCTCGATCTCCGTGCAGCCGAGGATGACGCCCTCGGCTCCGTCGGCCGCGAGGTCGGCGATGATCCGGGCGTAGGCCTCCCTGGAGGATTCCCGGAGCACCCCGCGCACCAGCTCGTCGAAGATCACGCGGTGGGCCAGTTCCCGCTGCTCGCGCCGCGGGACGACCACGTCGAAGCCGTGGGCGGCCAGCCGGTCCCGGTAGAAGGGCTGCTCCATGGTGAAGCGGGTGCCCAGCAGGCCGACCCTGCGCATCCCCCTGGCGCGGACCTCCGCGCCCACGGCGTCGGCGATGTGCAGCACGGGCACGCTCGCGGCCCGCGCCACGTCGTCGCTCACCCGGCTGAAGGTGTTGCTGCAGACGAGCAGGACCTCGGCGCCGAGATCCTCCAGCTTCCGGCCGGCGCCGGCCAGCAGCGCGCTGACCTCCTCCCAGCGGTCGGCGAAGATGAGGTCCTCGACGGTCGTGTAGTCGACCGACCAGATGAGGCTGTCGGCGGAATGGCTGCCGCCGAGCCGCTCGCGTACCCGCTGGTTGATGATCTGGTAGTAGATCACCGTCGACTCCCAGCTCAACCCGCCGATGAGGCCGATGGTGCGCATGGAACTCCGTTTCGATGTCTCGATGCCCGATGTCTCGGTGACGCGCCGATGGTCAGGCGCCGATGGTCAGGCGCCGGCCAGTGCCCGGGCGCAGGCGCCGAGCCCGATCTCGCTGGAGGCCTTGACGAACACCACGTCCCCCGGTTCGAGAAGCGCGGTGGCCAGCCCGAGGGCCCCGGCCACGTCCTCGGCGGTGTGGACGGCCACGCCCCGGTTCGCGGCCTTCGCCGCCTCCGCCATCGCGAGAGGGTCCCCCGCCCCGACCGCGATCAGCACGTCGAAGCGCAGGTCGGCGACGAGCCGGCCCATCTCCGCGTGCCGGGCGCGGGAGGCGTCCGCCTGCTGTCCCATCGCACCCAGCACGGCGACGGTACGGCGGGTGCCGGCCAGGGCCCTCACCGCCCGCAGCCCGGCCCGCATGGATTCGGGGCTGGCGTTGAAGGCGTCGTCGACGACGGTGACGCCGTCGGGCCGCTCGACGATCTCCAGCCGGCCCGCGGAGCGCCGCCGCGCCGCGCTCAGCCCGCCGGCGATCTCGGCGACGCCCAGGCCGAGCGCGGTGGCGACGGCGGCGGCCGCCAGGGCGTTGCCCACCTGGTGCTCGCCGATGAGGCCGAGCTCGACCGGGGCGCGGCCGCAGGGCGTCACCAGCTCGAACGCGGCCCGCGCGCCGGTCATCCGCACGCCCTCGGCGCGCACCCGCGCCCCCGCCGACCGGCCGTACGACAGGATCTGTGCCCCGGTGCGGCCGGCCATGCCCATGACGTACGGGTCGTCGGCGTTGAGCAGCGCGAACCCGTCCGCCGGAAGTGCCTCGACCAGCTCGCCCTTGGCCTCGGCCACGTCGGCCGGCCCGGCTCCCATCCGCTCCACGTGCGCGGTGCCGACGTTGAGCACCAGCCCGAGCCGGGGCGGTGCGATCCCGGTCAGGTACCTCAGGTCGCCCTTGCGGCCCGCCCCCATCTCCAGCACCAGGTACCGGGTGGCGGCGTCGGCGCGCAGCACGGTGAGCGGCAGCCCGAACTCGTTGTTGAACGACCTGTCGGTGGCGACCGTCGCGGCGTGCCGTTCGAGCACCTGGGCCAGCAGGTCCTTGGTCGTGGTCTTGCCCACCGAGCCGGTCAGGCCGATCACGGTCGGGCCGATGCGGCCGAGCAGGTGCCTGGCCAGCAGGCCGAGCGCGAGCCGGACGTCCTCGACCACGAGGGCGGGCACGCCGACGGGCCTGGAGGCCAGCACGGCGACGGCGCCGCCCCTGACGGCACCGGCCGCGTGGTCGTGGCCGTCGGCGCGGGCGCCGGCCGTCGCGGCGAACAGGCCGCCGGGCACCACCTCGCGGGAGTCGACCGCCGCGGGCGCCGTCACCGGCGTCCGCGCGTCGGGCACGTCGTGCAGGCTCGCGCCGACGACCCGGGCGATCTCCTCCAGCGTCATGGGGATCACGAGCCGCTCCTGGCGAACGCGAGGTCGATGAGGCGGCGCAGCAGGTCGGGGTAGGCGACACCGCTCGCGGCCCAGGCCCTGGCGTAGACGGAACGGGAGGTGAAGCCGGGCATGGTGTTGATCTCCAGTACGTACAGGCGTCCGGTGTCCTCCTGGTGGAGGAAGTCGACGCGGGACAGGCCGTAGCCGCCGATCGCCCGGAAGGCGCGCAGGGCCAGCTCGCGCACCTCCTCGGCCACCCGTTCCGGCAGCGCGGCGGGGATGGCGGCGATCTCGGCCGGGCTGAGGTACTTGGCCTCGTAGTCGAGCCAGTCGCCGGGCACGATGAGCTCGCCGGGCACCGAGGTCTCCGGGGTGTCGTAGTCGCCGAGCACGCCGCAGATGATCTCGCGCGCGGTCACACCCTGCTCGACGACGACCACCCGGTCGTGGGCCAGCGCCAGCTCCACGCCCGCGCGCAGCTCCGGCATGGAGGTGACGCGTGAGATGCCGATGGAGGAGCCCATGTTGGCCGGTTTGACGTACATCGGCCAGTCGAGCGGCTTCACCAGGCCCCAGGGGTCGGTGGTGGTGCGCCACTCGTGCTCGGTGAACCACACGTGCGGGGTGACCGGGATGTCCTCCGCCAGGAACGCGTGCCGCATCGCGACCTTGTCCATGGCCACGGCGGAGGCCGTGACACCGCAGCCCACGTACGGGATGCCCAGCGTCTCCAGGTGTCCCTGGACGACGCCGTCCTCGCCGAACGGCCCGTGCAGCACGGGGAAGACCACGTCGGCCAGATCGTGCCGCAGTTCCACCGGCCACCTGCCCCGCCGGTCGATGATGACGGGGACGGGCTCATACAGATCCCTCGGCAGGGCGTCGAGCACGGCCCGCGCCGACTGCAGCGACACCTCGTGCTCGGCGGACGGCCCACCCGCCAGCACGGCCACGCGTACGCGTTCGGTCACGATCGATCAGCCTTCCTCGGTGGTACGGAGACGGCCGGACCCGCCACCGGGGAAGCGGGTGCCGGTCAATCCCGTCCACTGTCGGGCGGCCGTGTCCCCGCCCCGTCAGCGCCGTGTCATGGTCGTGTCACGGACGCGCCGACTCGTGTCCCCTCGGCCCGGGGGCCCGACGCGGGGGCCGTTCACTCGCCCTGTTCGCCGACGGGGCCCGCACCGGGGTGGGGCCGTCGCCGTGGCGGCCTGCCGCCGCTGTCCGGCCGGTACTCGAAGTGCCACCACTCGTTGTCGTAGATGCGGTACAGGTCGTGGCGGGCGCCGTGTTCCTCCAGCCAGCGCGCGCCCTCGTGCGGGCGTACGTCCAGCGCGACGCCCCTGACATGGCTGGATTCCGCCGGCGGCAGCACGAGCATGCGCGCCAGCGCCGCCGAGCCCGAGCGGCGCACCTCCTCCTCGAACATCCGCTGCTGGACATGGGGTTCGCGGTATCCCGAAGTGA
Source organism: Streptosporangium sp. NPDC002721 (assembly GCF_042888905.1). Lineage (NCBI taxonomy): Bacteria > Bacillati > Actinomycetota > Actinomycetes > Streptosporangiales > Streptosporangiaceae > Streptosporangium > Streptosporangium sp. NPDC002721. The sequence goes on along the minus strand of NZ_JBIAQI010000021.1, from coordinate 143,314 downwards.
GGCCGATGAGCTGGCCGTGACGCCAGAGCGCCCGGGTGCGCGCCGCGGTGAACGCCGCCAGGGCGCCCTCGGTGAGCCCGGTGAGGTCCTCGGCGGGGAACCGCAGCCGCAACGCCCAGCGGCAGGCCAGCTCGCGGGCCCGGCCGGGATGCCGGACGAACGCCGCGGGCAGCAGGAACACGGCGAGCACCAGCGTGGCCGCGGCGTACAGCCGGTCACGGGGCCGGGGCGGGATCGTGCGTGGCTCGTTCATGACGAACCACGATCGGCGCCGGAGGTGAGCGCCTCGTCCGCCGCGTGTCACCGTTTCTCGACGACGGCCGCGAACAACGACGGCCGCGAACAACGCCGTCACGGGAGCACCGTCACGGGGAACGGCGGCCCGGGGAACGGCGGCCCGGGGAACGGCGGCCCGGGGAACGGCGGCCCGGGCATGGTCCGGGGAACGGCGGCCCGGGCATGGTCCGGGCATGGTTCGGTCGGCGCCGAACCGTTTCCGGCCGATGATGGGAGCATGACGTCGACCACCCAGGTCCCGCTGGCGGCGCTGGCCGCCCTGCTCGCCGACGGCACCCGCGCCACGTTCTGCCTCGCCCTGCTGGACGGGCGGGCCTGGAGCGCCGGGGAGCTGGCCCGGCACGCGGGGGTGGCGCCCTCGACCGCCAGCGAGCACCTGGGCCGGCTCGTCGCCGGCGGGCTGCTGGCCGAGGAGCGCCAGGGACGCCACCGGTACGTGCGCCTGGCCGGGCCGGGGGTGGCCCAGCTCGTCGAGGACCTGACCGCCCACGCCGCCCACGCCGGCCTCGGGTCCGCTCCCCCGCCCGCGACGCTGCGCGCCGCGAGCACGGCCCGAGCGCTGGCCGGGGCCCGGACCTGCTACGACCACCTGGCCGGGCGGCTCGGCGTGGCGATCACCGACGCGCTCACCGCCCGCGGCCTGCTGCTCCAGGACGCCGGGTTCGCGCTCGGCGACGAGGGATTGTCGTGGTTCGCCACCGAGCTGGGCGCCCGCCTGCCCGCCGCCGGGCGCCGCCCGCTGGCCCGGCCCTGCCTGGACTGGACCGAACGCCGCCACCACCTGGCCGGCAGCGCCGGGGCCGTGCTGTGCGCGACCGCGCTGGAGCGCGGCTGGGTCGATCGGATCGGCTCCGGGCGTGCCCTGAACGTCACCGGCGCCGGGTACGAGGCCCTGGCCCGCCTGCTGGGCCTCACCGGCCTTCGCCGGGAGGTGCCTCTCAGCGGCCGCGCAGGCGGTGGGTGAGGCTGGTGTGGCGGCGCCCGGCGCCCCGGGTGCGTACCGCCTGGGCCAGCGCGCGGCGCGAGCCGACGATGACGACGAGCTTCTTGGCCCGGGTGATCGCGGTGTAGAGCAGGTTGCGCTGCAGCATCATCCACGCGCTGGTGGACAGCGGGATGACCACCGCCGGGTACTCGCTGCCCTGGGAGCGGTGGATCGACACCGCGTAGGCGTGGGCCAGCTCGTCGAGCTCGTCGAAGGCGTACTCGACGTTCTCGTCCTCGTCGGTCAGCACGATCAGCTTCTGGTCGTCGGGTTTGATGTCGACGACCATGCCCACGGTGCCGTTGAACACCCCCGCCGCGCCCTTCTCGTAGTTGTTGCGCAGCTGGGTGACCTTGTCGCCGACCCGGAAGACCCGCCCGCCGTAGCGGCGCTCGGGCATGCCCTCCCTGGAGGGGGTCAGCGCCTCCTGCAGCGCGTTGTTGAGGTTGCCGGCCCCGGCCGGGCCCCGGTGCATGGGGGAGAGGACCTGCACGTCGCGGCGCGGGTTGAGGCCGAACTTGCGCGGGATGCGGTTGGCGACCACGTCCACGGTGAGCGCCGCGATCTCCTCGGGCTCCTCGCAGGGGAACAGGAAGAAGTCGGTCATGCCCTCCAGCGCCGGGGGCAGGCCGGTGTTGACCCGGTGGGCGTTGACGACCACCCCCGACTCCTGGGCCTGGCGGAAGATGTGGGTCAGCCGCACCCGGGGGATCTCCTCCTCGGCGGCCAGCAGGTCGCGCAGCACCTCGCCCGCGCCGACCGAGGGCAGCTGGTCGACGTCGCCGACGAAGAGCAGGTGCGTGCCCGGGGCGACGGCCTTGACCAGCTTGTTGGCCAGCAGCAGGTCCAGCATCGAGGCCTCGTCGACCACCACCAGGTCGGCGTCCAGCGGGTTGTCGCGGTCGAAGGTGGCGTCCCCGCCGGGACGCAGCTGCAGCAGCCGGTGCACGGTGGTGGCCTCGTGGCCGGTCAGCTCCGCCAGGCGCTTGGCCGCTCTTCCGGTGGGCGCGGCCAGGATCACCTTGGCCTTCTTGGCGCGGGCCAGGGTGACGATGGAGCGCACGGTGAAGCTCTTGCCGCAGCCGGGGCCGCCGGTCAGCACCGCGACCTTCTCCGTCAGCGCCAGCCGTACCGAGTGGGCCTGCTCCTCGGCGAGCTCGGCGCCGGTCCTGGTGCGCAGCCACTTCAGCGCCGCGTCCCAGTCGACGGAGGCGAAGGCGCCCAGCCGGTCGTGCTCGCAGGCCAGCAGGGAGCGCAACGCCCCGGCCAGGGACAGCTCGGCGCGGTGGAAGGGCACCAGGTAGACGGCCGGTACGCTGCCGTCGCCGACCGGGACGTCCTCACGGACCACGCCCTCCTCGGCGACCAGCTCCTCCAGGCAGCGCGCGGTCAGCTCGGCGGGAACCTCCAGGATCTTCACCGCGTCGCCGATCAGGTTGGGCGCCGGGAGGTAGCAGTGGCCGTCGTCGGCGGCCTGGGACAGGGTGTAGCGCAGGCCCGCCTTGACGCGCTCGGGGCTGTCGTGCGGGATGCCCACGGCCTGGGCGATGGTGTCGGCGGTCTTGAAGCCGATGCCCCACACGTCGTCGGCCAGCCGGTAGGGCTCGCTTCTGACGACCGTGATGGACTTGTCGCCGTACTGCTTGAAGATGCGGACCGCGATCGAGGTGGACACCCCCACCCCCTGCAGGAAGATCATCACCTCTTTGATGATCTTCTGTTCCTCCCAGGCGACGCCGATCATCTTGGTCCGCTTGGGGCCGAGCCCGGGGACCTCGACCAGCCGCTCGGGGGTGGTCTCGATGACCTCCAGGGTCTCGACGCCGAAGTGGTCGACGATCCGCTCGGCCATCTTCGGCCCGATGCCCTTGATCAGCCCGGAGCCCAGGTAGCGGCGGATGCCCTGGACCGTGGCGGGCAGCACGGTGTCGTAGGACCACACCTCGAACTGCTTGCCGTACTTGGGATGGGAGGCCCAGCGCCCGGTCAGCTTCAGCGACTCGCCGGGCTGGGCCCCCAGCAGCGGCCCGACCACGGTCAGCAGGTCGGCCCCGGAGCGGTCGGTGGCCACCCGGGCGATGGTGTAGCCGGTCTCCTCGTTGGCGTACGTGATGCGTTCGAGGACGCAGGAGATGGCGACACCTGTGACCCCGCGTTGCTCCGGCTGCACGCCACCTCCTCCGCGCTGAACCCGCTCGCGCAAGTGTATGGCCACCGGCCGGAAGGGCGCCCGGATGATCGTCTTCCGGTCCCCCGTCCGGTGGCGCGTCGTCGTCGATCACGTCGCCGTCGTCGGCGATGTCATCATCCGTGATCGATCGATCACACATGATCCGTCGCGGTGCCCACGTCCCGGATCGCACGGCCAGGAGAAGTCGGTGATCTGGCCGATGAACGCCCGTCGTACGTCGCGCCTTCACCCGCGTGCCGATCTCCTCATTTCCGCGAATCGCGCACTTTGCGATCCAGGGGATGGGCCGGGCATGAAGGTTGCCAAGACAGGTGATGACCTTGAAGGCTCTCCTTGCCGACACGTGCGACTTTCCAGGAGTGCCCTGTGATCATCGAGGATCTGTCCGAGCCGGAACTCGCCCTCTGGGAGGCGTTTCCCGCAGCGCGTCCGGTGGATCTTCCTGGCGCCCCCGTCCGGGCCGCGATCATCGCAAGGATGTTGCTCGGCGCCAGGGAAAGCCTCGCAGGGCAGACGCCCGGCATGCACCTGTCCGGCGCCCGGATCGTGGGCCGATTGGACCTGTCGTACGCCGAGGTGCGGCACCCTCTGATCTTGACCAGGTGCGAGTTCGAGGAAGCGCCGGTCCTCACCGGAGCCCGCACCGGCCTGGTGGACCTCGCGGCCTCCCGGGCACCCGGACTGCGGGCCGTAGACGCTGTGATCGGCGGGGCGTTGCGCTTGGAGGGCTGCGAGATGGCCGGCCCGATCCAGCTCGCCGGGGCCCACGTGTCCGGGACACTGAATCTCAGTGGCGCGGCGATCCACGCACTTCAGGCCGCCCATGCCGTCCATGCCGACGGCCTGATCGTCGACCGTGATCTTCTGTGCGCGAACGCCGTCATCGACGGAGAGTTACGCGTTGTCGGCGCCAGGATCGGCGGGACGATGACCCTCGACGGCACACGGGTCGGGCGGTCAGGCGGCTTCAGCCTCACCGCCGAGGGGGCCGTCATCGACGGCGGGTTGTCGTGCGCCCGCGGTTTCCGCTCCTGGGGGGAGCTGAGCGTGCAGGACGCCCGGATAGGGCGCCGGTGCGTCCTCAGCGGAGCCCGGCTGTCCAACCCGGACGGCGTCGCCCTGAACGCGGAGAGACTCGGCGTCGAGGGCGGGCTGCGCGTCGATGACGGCTTCTCGGCCGAAGGTGAGGTCCTTCTGCGCGGAGCCCGTGTGGCCGGTTCGCTCCGTTTCGCACAGGCGAGCCTCGCCAATCCGGGAAGACGCGCGCTGAACGCGCCACTGATGGAGATCGGCAGCGGACTGCGGCTCACACCAGGTTTTGCGGCGAACGGGGAGGTCTTCCTGGACTCCACCCAGGTCCGCGGATCGGTCAACCTCGACGGCGGGACATTGTCCAACCCGGGTGCGACGGCGCTCTCCCTGCGCCGACTGGGGGTCACGGGCAGACTCAGCTGCAGCGAAGGCTTCCGTGCCGATGGGGAGATCGTGCTCGTCAACGCCCGGATCGAGGGCGCTTTGGAGTTTCACGGTGCCGTCCTCAGTAATCCCGGCGGGCGGGTTCTGTCCCTGTGGGAGGTGATCGCGGGCGGGGGCATCGACTGCTGCGAAGGCTTCGCGGCCACGGGAGACGTCTCGATCAGGAACTCCCGGATCGCCGCCACGCTGTGCCTCGCGGAGACCACCATCGACGGTGACCTTCACCTTCGTGGTGTGGACGCGGCTTCGCTGAAGATCGGGCCCCAGACGGAACTGCTGCGGGCCGTCGACCTTCGCCACAGCCGGGTCGGCGTGCTCGATGACACTCCCGGCCGGTGGCCCGCTCACGTCCTGATGAACGGCTTCACCTATGACAGCCTTGAGGCTCCCCTGCCTGTCCGGGAGCGACTCGACTGGCTGGCCAGGGAGGCCTACCAGCCTCAGCCCTATGAGCAGTTGGCCGCCGTCTACCGCCGGCAGGGTCACGATGAGGCTGCTCGCGACGTGCTGCTGGCCAAACAGCGCCGCCGCCGCTCGGGGCAGCGGCTCGGGGCGCGGCTATGGGGGTATGCGCAGGACTGGACCGTCGGGTACGGCTACCGGCCCTTCCGTGCCGCGCTCTGGCTCGCAGCCCTTCTCCTTGTCGGCACGGTCGTTTTCGCCGCCCACCAGCCACCGGCCTTCAAGCCGGGCGAGGCTCCCTCCTTCAACGCCTTCCTCTACACCCTGGATCTGCTCCTCCCGATCATCAGTTTCGGCCAGGAGAGCTTCTTCGGCCCGCGCGGCGCACAACAGTGGCTCGCCGCGGCGATGATCGCTGCAGGGTGGATCCTCGCGACGACCATCCTGGCAGGCCTCACTCGCGCGCTCTCGCGCCAATGACGCGACCGGAAGCGGCCACCTCGATGCCCTCTCGGCAACCACCGACAGGGTGATCACCCAGGAGCCGGGGCCACGGTCAGCGCAGCACCCCCGTCTCTGCCGTCACCCGGAGTTGCTCTGCCCCGGGTGATGCGGCCCCGAGCGGGAGGCCGCATGAGCAGGTACGTCATGGCCCTCGACCATGGCGAACAGCCGTCGTCACCGAATCATCGTCAAGATCGACTCTCTGGCGCCGGCATCCGGTCCGATCCTCTCCGGAAGCCCGCCGGCGGCCGGCGGGGTTTCGCGGGTTTCGCCCGCATGTAGGCGGCGCGGATCCCGGCTGTCCCCGGACACGCGGGCGGCACACCTCCTTTTCACGGGCCTCGCGACCACTTTTTGTGATGGGGTGCTTACGGCTTGTAGCGACCTTGTCGCCGAAGTACGGGTGCAGGGGCACCCGACCACGAAGGAGAGGTACATGCGAAGGACACTCATCGCCACCGTGATGGCACTGAGCACGGTGGCGGCCGGTGCGACGGGCGGCGCGGCCGACAGCGCGGCGGACAGCACGGCGGGCGGCGCGACAGGCGGCACCGTGAACAGCGCGGCGAGCAACACGGCGCGTGGCACCGTGAGCGGCTCCGCGCCCGCGGCGGCCGTGCCCGGCTTCGACGTCATCGGGCTGACCGACAACCAGCGCCTGGTGGGTTTCGAGATCCGCTCCCCCGGCCGCGTCCGCGACCTCGGCAGGGTCAACGGGCTCGTCGGTGACACCGCGCTCGTCGGCATCGACTACCGCGTGCAGAACGGCAGGCTGTACGGCGTCGGGAACCAGGGCGGCGTCTACACGCTCAGCGGTCCGGCCACCGCGGCCAAGGTCTCGCAGCTCACCGTGCCGCTGAGCGGCACCGCCTTCGGCGTCGACTTCAACCCCGCCGCCAACCGGCTGCGCGTGATCAGCGCCAACGGCCAGAACCTGCGCCACAACCTCGACGACCCGGTGGGCACCCCCGCCGTGGGCCAGACCGTGGCCGACGCCGCGCTGGTCACCCCGTCCCCGTCGCCGGGCGTCCCGGGAACGGTCGTGACCGGCGTGCTGGGCGCCGGATACACCAACAACGACCTCAGCCCCGCCACCGGCACGACGCTCTTCGACGTGGACACCACCGCCGACCGGGTGCTCCTGCAGTCGCCCGCCAACGCGGGCGTGGTGGTGCCGACCGGCAACCTGCGGGTGGACGCCACCGGCGCGGCGGGCTTCGACGTCTACAGCTCGCTGCGCAACGGCGTCACCGTCTCCAACAGCGCCTTCGCCTCGCTGAGGGTCGCCGGACGCTACCGGTTCTACGGCGTCAACCTGCTCACCGGCGGCGTCAACTACAACTACGGCGCCTTCCCCGCCAACCGGCAGGTGATCGACATCGCCCTCCGGCTCGACCGCTGAGCCGGGCCCGTCATTGAGCCGGGTCCGGCAGAGGCGGGCCAGGCACTGAGGCGGGCCCGGCGGCGCGGCCTCTCACGGCCGTCCCCGCCCGCCCGGCCTCGGCGGCCACGCGCGGATCGCACCGCCGGTCCGTGACGCGAGCCCTCCCCGACGACCGACGACCGACGACCGATGACCGACGACCGACGACCGCGGCCGAACGGGCCGCGGTCCCCCCACGTCGCACGGCGTCACCGCACCGGTCCGCCCCACGCGCCGCCACGGTGACGCCGTACGCGAGCGTCCGGGGTCTTCCCAGCGCCCGAACGGGGCGATATGACAGGAAGGCGCCGGATGCCGGGGGCGGCACGGCCACCGGACGGCGCGACGGGGAGGCCACCGTGACCGTACAAGTGATCATCGAGGCAGTCGGGCGGGCGGAGCTGGCGGCCGAGCGGGTACGGGAGGTGGCCGCGGCCCACCCCGATGTGCTCGCCCACCTGGAGGGCGCCGACGCAGGGCGGCTGATCGTGGGGCCCGCGGTGGCCCTGGGCCACGACCCGGACGCGGGCGCCCCCTTCCGGGCGGGGGTGTTCGACCCGGTCTCCAACCGGGGGGTCGAGCTGCGCGGGACCCTGGACCGGCCCGAGGAGGCGCAGGTGCTGCCCAGCGCCCACCGGCCCAACCCGCGCCACGAGGAGCTGCGGGCCGCGGCGGAGATCCTGCGCTCCGACGGGCGCTTCCCGGCCGGGGAGGACGTGCTGGTCTACCAGCCCATGCCGCCGCTGGCCGACCTGGACAACCCCGACGGCACCACCACCCGCCGCCCCACCCTGGGCGTCTACGACCCCTCGGGCGCCACCCGGCACCGCATCGTCGCGGTGGACGTGGCCGGGGGCGTCGTCGACTGGTCGCCCGCCGGGGTCGGGGTCGCGATGCACCACCCGGGCGACTGCGAGTCGCACCTGCCCGTCCCCGTGGAGAAGCTGCGCGACCGGGGCGGCCCCGACCAGGTGCGGCTGCGCGTGGTCGAGGGCACCACCGAGCTGTGGAACATGATCGTGGTGCGGCCGCGCGCCTCGACGCCGGCCGACCCCGGTGACGGCTCGGGGGTCGAGCTGAGGGAGGTGCGCCACCGGGGCAGGCTCGTGTTGCGCCAGGCGCACGTGCCGATCCTCAACGTCCAGTACGAGGAGGACGGCGTCACCTACCGCGACTGGCAGTACGAGGAGACCCGCTTCTCGGCGACCGGCACCGATCCGGTGGGCTGGGGGTGGCGGATCTGCGCCGAGCCGCCCCGGACCATCCTGGAGCGGCCCGACAACGACGCGGGCAACTTCCAGGGCGTGGCCTTCCACCACGACGGCACCGAGCTGCGGATCGTGAGCGAGCTGGCGGCCGGCTGGTACCGCTACGCCTCGGAGTGGCGCCTGACCGACGACGGCACGATCAAGCCGCGCTTCGGCTTCGCCGGGGTGCGCAACCCGCGCACCTGCATGCGCCACCGCCACCACGTCTACTGGCGCTTCGACTTCGACGTGGAGGGGTCGGCCAACGACGTGATCGAGCAGTTCGACGACACCGGCTCCACCGTTCCCCAAGGGGTGCCGATCGTGCGCGAGGTCGCCCGCAAACGTCGCCCCCCCGCCCTGTTCTGGCAGGTCACCGACAGGACCAGCGGCCGGGGGTGGCGGATCCACCCCGGTGGGCACGACAACACCACCGACCCCTACGGCGTCGCCGACCTGTGGTTCCTGCGCCACCACCCGGCCGAGCTGTACGACGGCAACACCGGCCCCGACAACCGGGCGATGCTGAACCGCTTCGTCAACGGCGAGAGCGTCAGCGCCACCAACGTCGTCGTCTGGTACGCCGGGCACTTCCGGCACGACCAGAACGACCCCGAGCCCCACCAGGGGCACGTCGTGGGTCCCGACCTGGTCCCCGTCACCTGAGCGCCGGCGGGCGCGGGCGTCGAATAACCTGGGACGCCGGCGATCCACGATTCCGGTCGCGGCCGGATGTCCGGTCGGGGTTCGCGGCTCCGACGTCTCCGGTGCCGGGCGCCACGGCGGCGCAGGCGGAGAGGAAGACACCATGAAGTACATGATCTTGATGTACGGCTCGCAGCGCGACTACGACGCCATGGCGGGCAAGGACGGTGACCGCCCGGCCCTGTCCCCGGAGGACTTCGCGCCGATGCACGCGTTCATGGAGGCGTTCGCCAGGGACCTGGAGGAGTCCGGCGAGTTCGTCGAGACGCGCGGGCTGGCCGCCCCGGTCCACACCCGCAGGGTGGGGTCGAAGGACGGCGTCCCGGTCGTGACCGACGGCCCGTACGCCGAGACCCAGGAGGTCCTGGCCGGTTACTGGATCGTGGAGTGCGAGAGCTTCGACCGGGCGACCGAGATCGCCGCCCGGCTGGGAGAGTGCCCCGCCCCCGGCGACATCGCCGCGAACTCCTACGCCGACGTGCGGCCGGTCGAGGAGTTCCAGGGCGAGCTGGCGATCTGATCGCCCCCGAGCCCGGCACCGTGTCCGGCATCGAGTTCGAGGACCTGCTGCGCGACCTGGCGCCGCAGGTCCTCGGCGCGGTGGTACGGCGCTACGGGCATTTCGACGCCGCCGACGACGCGACGCAGGAGGCGCTCCTCGCCGCCGCCACGCGGTGGCCAAAGGACGGCCTGCTCGAACCGCTCGCGGCCGACGAGCGGATCGCCGGGGACCACCGGCTGCACGCCGTCCGCGCGCACCTGCTGGAGATGGCCGGCGATCACGTGGCGGCGCGCGACTCCTACCGGGAGGCGGCCCGGCGCGCCACCGGCCTGCCGCAGCAGCGCTACCTGCACGTCAGGGCGGCACGCCTCACCGACGCCCGCCACTGAGCAAAGCCGCCGCCGAGGAGGCCCGGGAAGCCCCTCAGGCCGACCTGTCGCGGCGCTCGGGGCCGTGGCCGGGGTGGCGGCGCGGCACCAGGGTCGGGTTGACGTTGCCGAGCACGGTGTCGCGGTCGATCACGACGCGGGCCACGTCCTCGCGGCCGGGCACCTCGTACATCACGTTGAGCAGGATCTCCTCAAGGATCGCGCGGGTCGCGCGGGCGCCGGTGCGCCGCAGCAGCGCCTGGTCGGCGATCGCGCCGACGGCCTCCTCGGTGAACTCCAGCTCCACGCCGTCCATCTCCAGGAGCCTGCGGTACTGCTTGATCAGGGCGTTGCGCGGTTCGGTGAGGATCCGCACCAGCGCCGCGTGGTCCAGCGGCTGGAAGGTCGCCAGCACCGGGAGCCGGCCGACCAGCTCGGGGATGAGCCCGAACCTCAGCAGGTCCTCGGGCATGACCTCGGCGAGGACGTCCCGTTCCCGCGCGGCGCCGAGCGGGGCGCCGAACCCGGCGCCGCCCCGGCCGGTCCTGGCCTCGATGATCTGTTCCAGGCCGGAGAACGCGCCCCCGGCGATGAACAGCACGTTCGTGGTGTCGATCTGGATGAACTCCTGCTGCGGATGCTTGCGGCCACCCTGCGGCGACACGCTCGCGACGGTGCCCTCCAGGATCTTCAGCAGGGCCTGCTGCACGCCCTCGCCGGAGACGTCGCGGGTGATCGACGGGTTCTCGCCCTTGCGGGCGATCTTGTCGACCTCGTCGATGTAGACGATGCCGCTCTCGGCCTTCCTGACGTCGTGGTCGGCGGCCTGGATCAGCTTGAGCAGGATGTTCTCGACGTCCTCGCCCACGTAGCCCGCCTCCGTCAGGGCGGTGGCGTCGGCGATCGCGAACGGGACGTCGAGCATCCGGGCGAGCGTCTGGACCAGATGGGTCTTGCCGGAGCCGGTCGGGCCGACCAGCAGGATGTTGGACTTGCCCAGCTCGACCGGCTCCCCTCCCGAGACCTGCCGCGCGTCCGCGCGCACGCGCTTGTAGTGGTTGTAGACCGCCACCGCGAGCGACCTCTTGGCGCCCTCCTGCCCGACGACGTACCGCCCGAGGAAGTCGTGGATCTCCCGCGGCTTCGGCGGCCCGCCGCGCCCGCTCCCCGAGGGGGGCGAGGTCTCCCCGAACTCCTCCTCGATGAGCTCGTTGCAGAGCTCGACGCACTCGTCGCAGATGTAGACGCCGCCGGGACCGGCGATGAGCCTCATGACCTGCTTCTGGCTCTTGCCGCAGAACGTGCATCTCAGCAGGTCGCCGCGCTCACCGGTGCGTGCCATGGGGAAAACGTCTCCTCGACGGTCGTACGGAACGGCAAGAGGGGGTTCAGAGGGTCACGAGCAGCGACGCCAGGCGCCAGGTGCCCGGGTCGGGCGCGCGTCCCGCGTTCTCCGGGGCCAGGGCCAGGCCGGGGAAGCGGCGCAGCAGCGCCGTGAGCGCGACCTCGGTCTGCACGCGCGCCAGCGAGGCCCCCAGGCAGAAGTGCGGCCCGTGGGCGAACCCGAGGTGCCCCGCCGACCCGGTGGACCGGCCCAGGTCGAGCAGGTCGGGGTCGGCGAACGCGCGCGGGTCGCGGTTGGCGGCGGCGATCGCGGCGGTGACGGGCTCGCCCTTGCGCACCGGCGTGCCGTGCAGCTCGACGTCCTCGCGCGCGTACCGGGGGATCGACAGCAGCGTCGGGCCGCACCAGCGCGTCAGCTCCTCGACGGCGCGCGGCATGAGCCCGGCGTCCCGGCGCAGTTCGGCGAGGTGGCCGGGGTGGGTGAGCAGGACCTCCACGGCGTTGGCGATGAGGTTCGTGGGCGTCTGCCCCGCCAGGACCAGGTGCCAGACCATGGTGACCAGCTCGGTGTCGCCGAGCCGGTCCCCGTCGTCGGCCTGGGCGCGGATGAGGTCCGACAGCAGGTCGTCGCCGGGCTCGGCGCGCCGGCGCGCGACCGCGGCCCTGGCGCCCTCCATGATGCCCGGGATGGCCTCGGCGAACCTCTGGCCGCCGCCTCCCACGACGGTGGCGCCGTACTCGCGCCAGCGCGGGCGGTCGGCGCCGGGGATGCCGACCAGCTCGCAGATGACGTCCATCGGCAGCGGCCGGGCGAAGTGTCCCAGCAGGTCCACCACGCCGTTCTCGGCCAGGCCGGGCAGGTCGTCGAGCAGGGCGTCGACGACGGGCTCGATCCGCGGCCGGAACTCGGCGGCGCGGCGCGCGCTGAACGCCGGTGACACCAGCCTGCGCAGCCGCAGGTGCTCGGGCCCGTCCATCTCGCTCATGGTCCGCATGTAGGGCAGGCAGTCCTCGGGCACGTCGGGCCGCATGAAGCTGGAGGCGTTGATCTCGAAGCGCGGGTCGCTCAGCATCGCCCTGACGTCCTCGTGCCGGGTGAGGGCCAGCATCGGCCCGAAGCCCGGGGCCACCAGCCGCGCCAGCGGCGAGACCTCCCTGGCGCGCCCGTACGCGGCGAAGGGGTCGCGCAGCACCTCGGCGTCGGTGAGGCGGATCTCGGGAATCTCGGTGGCCTCAGGGGTTCCGGGGGCATCGGGGATCTCGGGCGTTCCCGAGGCTTCAAGGACCCCGGGGTCCCCGGGGTCCTCGGGGTCACTGCTCACGTCCTGGTCGGCGGCGGCCATGGGCTTCTCTCCCGAATTTCAGATGATGTAAACAGATGATCCTGTCATCTGAGTGGTCACGGTATCTTGGATCGGAATCGACGGCAACGCGACGACGAGGAGAGTGGGGAGGGCGATGAGCCGGCTCAGCAGGGCGCAGCTGCAGGAGCGCAACCGCGCCAAGGTGCTGGACGCGGCGATGCGGGAGTTCGCCGAGCGCGGCTTCCGCGACGCGAAGATCGACGCCATCGCCGAGCGCGCCGAGCTCACCCGCGGAGCGGTCTACTCCAACTTCCCCGGCAAGCGGGCCCTGTACTTCACGGTCCTGGCCGATCTGGCCGAGCGCGCGCCCCAGCCGCCGAACCCGGAGCCGAGCCTCACCCCCCGCGAGGCGCTCGGCGCGCTCGCCCGCGCCTGGCTGGCCCGGCTCCCCATGACCACCGACGAGCCGGACGCCCTGGCCAGGATCGGCGTGGACCTGCTGCCGGAGATCCTCGCCGACGAGCGGACCCGGCGGCCGTTCGCGCAGCTGATGAAGCTCGACGCGATCCTGCTCGGCCTCGCCCTGGAGCGCCTGCGCCCGCCCGCCACCCCCGACGGCCGCCTGGTGCGCCTGGCCGAGGCCGCGCTCACCACTCTGTACGGCGCGAGCCAGCTGGCCGCCGCCGCCCCCGGCTTCACCGACCCCTTCACCGTCGTCAGCGCCTGCGAGCGGCTCGCCGACCTCGACCTCGACGACAGGTGGCCGTACACACCGTGGATCCCGCGGGCCAGGCCCGCCGACGAGGCGTGGTCCCCGCCGCCGGTGCTGGACGCGGTACGCGGCGAGCCCGCGCGGCTCACCGGCGACGGCGACGGCGACGGCGTGGTGGCGATCCTCGGGCTGCACCGGCTCGAAGCCGTCGAGGAGGCGGTACGGGCCGCACCGGCGGGTGCCGCGATCACCGCCGTCCTGGTCACCGGCGACCCCGACGAGCTGGCGCCGCTGGCCCGGCTCGCCGTCGCCGAGCTCTGCGGCTGCCTGCGCCAGGCCTTCCCGCCCTCGGCGTGGCCGCGCCTGCAGGTGGTGTTCGACGACTCCGGTGCCCTGGCCGCGGCGGCCGGCGTCCTGGCCGTCAGTGACGCGACCGAGGCCGCCGTCCGCGTCGAGGCGGGCCGGATCGTCGTACGCGCCGACGGCCGGGGCGCGTGCCACACGGCCGCCTCGACATCGGGCGAGGCTGTGAGGTCACCGGAGCCCTCACCGGGGAGACCGGCACCTTCGCCGGAGGACATCGGGAGCCCGGCCAGAAGATTCGCCGGTTGAAGCATCAGGTACGGTCATCTGTGACCTCATCTCCCGCTTCCTCCCGCCGGCGAGGCTGATGCCCTCCCTCGACGTCGTCCAGTGGGTCATCCTGCTGGCCGCCCTGTTCCTGGTGGGCTTCTCCAAGACCGGCGTCTCCGGCGCGGGGACGGTGGCGATCGCCCTGTTCGCGCTCGTGCTGCCGACCAAGGAGTCCACCGGCACGCTGCTGCCGCTCCTGCTCGTCGGCGACCTGGTCGCCGTGGCCTCCTACCGGCATCACGCCGACTGGCCGAGGCTGATCAGGCTGTTCCCGTGGGTCGCCCTGGGCGTGGTCGCCGGTGCCGTGGTGGTGCGCTGGGTCGACGACGCGCAGATGAGACGGCTCATCGGGGCGATCCTGATCGTGATCATCGCCGTTCACCTGTGGAACCGTCGCCGGGCGCCGGAGGACTCGCTGGCCCACCGCCGTTCGGTGGCCGCCCTCGCGGGCGTCTTCGCCGGTTTCGCCACCATGACGGCGAACGCGGCCGGCCCCATCATGGCCGTCTACTTCCTGGCGGCGGGCCTGCCGATGCTGGGCTTCCTGGGCACCAGCGCCTGGTTCTTCCTGACGATCAACGCCTTCAAGGTGCCGTTCAGCGTCGCGCTGGGCCTCATCACCCCCTCCACCCTCGTCTTCGCCGCGCTGGGCGCCCCGGCGGTCCTCGCCGGGGCCGCGACCGGGCGCGCCGTCATCAGCCGCATCGACCGCAGGCGCTTCGAGTGGATCACGCTGGGACTCACGCTGCTCGCCGCGGTGCGCCTGCTGCTCTGACGCCCGTGACGACCACCGCGTTCACCGCGTTCACCGGGAGGCCGGTTCGGCGCGTGAGCCGAGCACCCGCCCGAGGCGCAGCTCGGACAGGCCCGCTCCGTAGAAGGGGGCGCGCGGGTCATGCCTTTCCCGTTCATGGCCAGGTGTCCCTTTCCGGGTACGCCCCATCCCGCCAGCCCGCAAAGTCTGCCCAAAACCGGATATGTCGGGCAGTCGCCCGATATCCGGTCAGTAGGTGGTGAAGGAGATCCACACGTCCGGGGGGACGTCGGGCCGGTCCGGGTCGGGCGGGCGTTCCTCCGTCCACGCGTCACCGGCGATCTCGGTGGCGACGCGCCGCCAGAACGCGACGCCCGCCGTGTTCGAGTCCTGGAAGGCGATCCTCCAGGGGCCGGGGTGCCGGGAGATCACCTCTCGCACGGCGCCGGCCCCGATCCCGGACCGGCGCGCGCCACGTACCACGAAGAAGCTGTTCAGCACGCGAGCCGGGCCCGACAGCGCGCGCACGAACGAGAACCCGACGGGCCGGTCCCCGCTGGTGAACAGGTAGGCCGCCCAGTCGTCGTCCTCGAAGGCCAGGCGAAGCCGGTCGCCGTGATAGGTGCCGTCGGGGCCGGGCAGCCCGCCCTGGAACTCCGCCATGTCGTGGCGGAACATGAGCCAGAGCCGTTCGACGACGGGACGGTCCGCGGCGCTCACGAGCCGTACGGCAGCTTGAGAAGTTGTCATAAAAGCACTTTCCGGCCGGGGACAACCCCGGCCGGAAAGGTAAAAATATCAGATTCCAGTAGCGCGCTTCCAGAAGAGGCCCGCACGACGTCCCGGCACGACCGGAGGCTCGGCGCGGCCCCGGAGGACCTGCGTAACCCCAGATAACCTGCGTACCTCCGAGGGGCCTGCGTGAGCGCGGAGGACCCGCGCGGTCTCAGCGCGGGCGCGGCCGGACCAGCCCGAGGTCGTAGGCCAGGACGACGGCCTGTACCCGGTCTCGCAGCCCCAGCTTGCGCAACACCGCCGACACGTGCGTCTTGACGGTCGCCTCGGTGAGCACCAGCCGTTCGGCGATCTCGGCGTTCGACAGGGCGAGCGCCACCAACCGCAACACCTCCACCTCCCGCTCGCTCAACCGCCCCAGCCCGTCCGGGGGCCCCGCCCCGTCGGGCAGCGCGGCGGCGAACCGGTCGAGCAGCCGCCGGGTGACCGACGGCGCCAGCACCGCGTCCCCGCGCGCCACCACCCGCACCGCCTCCACCAGCTCCGCCGGCCGCACGTCCTTCAGCAGGAAGGCGCTCGCCCCGGCGCGCAACGCCGCGAACACCGACTCGTCCAGGTCGTACGTGGTCAGGATGACGACCCGGGCCGCGCTCCCCGAGGCGACGATCCGCCGCGTCGCCTCCAGCCCGTCCATGCCGGGCATGCGCACGTCCATCAGCACCACGTCGGGCCGGAGCCTCCCGGTCAGCGCCACCGCCTCGTGCCCGTCGGCGGCCTCCCCGACCACCTCCAGATCGTCCCGCGCCTCCAGGATCATCCGGAATCCGCCCCGGATCAGGGCCTGGTCGTCGGTCACCAGCACCCGGACGCTCATCTCGATCCCTCAGATCTCATCGAGTCTCATCAGGTCTCATCGCGAATCCGGCACCCCGCCGGGCAACGGGAGCCGGGCGTGCACCCGGAAGCCGCCGCCCGGCGGGGTGCCGGCCTCCAGCGTGCCCCCGAGCAGCGCGGCCCGCTCCCGCATCCCGGTGATACCGCGCCCGGTCCCGCCGCCCACCGCTCCCCGCCCCTCGTCCGTGATCTCCAGCTCCAGCAGGCCGCCGGACGCGCGTACCGTCACCTGCGCCCGGCCCGCCTCGGCGTGCCGCAGCGTGTTGGTGAGCGCCTCCTGCACGATCCGGTACGCGGACAGGTCGATCCCGGCCGGGAGCGTACCGGTGACGCCCTCCCGCCGCACCACCACCCGCAGCCCGGCCTCCCGTAACCGCTCCACCAGCTCCTCGAGCCGGTCCAGCCCCGGCTGCGGATCCGCGGGGCCGCCCTCGGGGCGTACCGTGGACAGCAGCCGGCGCAGCTCGCCGAGCGCGTCGCGGCCCGCCACCTCGATCGACCGCAACGCCGCGCGAGCCTGGTCCGGCCGCTCGTCGAACACGTCGTCGGCCGCGGCGGCCTGCACCACGATGACCGAGACACTGTGCGCGATCACGTCGTGCAGCTCGTGCGCGATCCGGGCCCGCTCCTCACCGGCCGCCCGGCGGGACGCCTCCGCCACCGCCGCCCGCCGGTTCCGTACCGCCTCGCCGAGCGACCAGATCACCACCGGGAACAGCATCACGAACTGCGCGTCGTCCACCGGCGCGACGTTGAAGTTCAGCGCGCTGAGACCCAGCAGCGCCGCCAGCGCGGGCAGCGACACCCTCGGCGGCCGGGTGGTGACCAGGGAGCCCAACGCCACCAGGGCCGCGACCGGGAAGAGCGCGTACGGCGCGAGCAGATGCACCACCAGCCCACCGGCCAGCGTGACCGCCATCACCGGCACCGGGTGAACACGCCGCCACCACAGCGCCACCGCCTGCGTCACGGCCGCGAGCTCGCCCACGAGGACCAGCGCCGGAGGATGCGCGGCGGGGCCGCCCCGCACGAGCGCGAGCAGGAGCAACGCGACGACGACCACGAGCGCGCCGTTGGCGATTCGGGAGAGCCGGATACGGCGCACACCGGGAGTATCGCATACGGAAAGCACCGGCAGATCGGGGCTTTCGGCACGTCAGGGCACGAACGACATCACGCGACCTCGCGTCGTCGGCGGCGGCGGCGAGCGGTGGCGGCGGCGAGCGGTGGCTCAGGACGTCCGTCCGGAGGCCCGGCGCGTGGCGAGGGCGGTGTCGCGTTCGAGCCGGGCGAGGAAGTGGCCGAAGCCGTCCGGTGCCCGGGGGTCGCGCCGCGCCGAGGTCACCACGCTCACGCCGGTGGTCCGCAGGACCCGCCTGCCCGCCGACTCCAGGGCCCGGACGAGGGCGTCGTCCTCACCGGTCGGCAGCGCGCTGAACCCGCCGACCGCCAGGTAGGCGGCGGCGCTGACACCGAGGTTGGCGCCGTGCACGTGCGGATGCCACCGCGCGTCGCCCGCTTCGCCGCCGGCCGCGTTTGCGTCGCCCGCTTCGCCACCGGCCGCGTTTGCGCCGCTCACTTCGCCGCCGACCGCGTTTCCGTCGCCCGTCTGGGTGCCGGTCGCGTTCTCGTCGCTCGTCCTCACTCCGGTCGCCCCGGTGCCGTTCGTCTCCGTTCCGGTGGCGTACCCCTCGGTGTAGGCGGTCCGGAACCGGGGCGGGTAGCCGGACCAGTCGGTGACCACCACGGTGCCGACGACGGCCTCCCACCCCTGGGAGGCGTGCCTGAGCTGGCGGACGAGCCAGCAGGGCGGCACCAGGGTGTCGGCGTCGGTGGTGGCGACCCAGACGGTGGCGGGGTCCAGGTCCCGGGTCCGGCGCAGGAGCACCTGCGTACCCGCCAGCCGCGCCCGCCCGACGTTGGTCATGGTGCCCTCGACGACGGTCGCCCCGGCCCGCGCGGCCAGGGACGCCGTACGGTCGGCGCAGGTGTCGGCGACGACGATCAGGTGGACCTCCACGCCGGGGACCATGCGCCCGGCCAGGTCCACCGAGGCCAGGCAGGCGGGCAGCAGCTCCTCCTCGTCGCGGGCGGGCACCACGACCCCGACGGCCTGGATCACACGAGTCCTTCGGACTCGGCCACCGAGGGAGCCCCGGTGCCGCGCAGGTAGACCTCGGCGAGGAAGTCCGGCTCGCGGTGGTCGACGAGGCGGGTCAGCTCGCCGCGCCCGGCCAGGGCCCGGTGCACCTCCTCACCTCCGCGCGGGTACTCCGCGACCGGATGCCTCCAGTGCACCGCGAGCAGGGTGCCCCCGGAAGCCAGCGAGGCGACCGCCAGGTCCAGCATCCGCTCCAGGTCGGCTCCGCCGAAGTAGTAGAGCACCTCCGACAGCACGACGAGATCGAAGGGCCCCTCCCGCTCGGGCCACTCGTCGGGCAGGACGCGCCGCTGCACCCGCGTGCCCGGGTGCCCGGCGGTGCGTTCCGAGGCCGCCTCGACCGCGACGGAGGACAGGTCGCAGGCCAGCAGCCGGTCGCAGCGCGGGGCGAGCATGGCGGTGAACACCCCGATGGAGCAGCCCGCCTCGAAGGCGTCGCGGTAGCGTCGCGCGGGCAGCAGCGCGGCGCTGATGGCGTACTTGCGCTCCTCGTACCAGCGGGAGGTGAATCCCCACGGGTCGGAGGAGGCCGCGTACATGCCGTCGAAGTACTCCGGACCGAGGGTCGCCGGGTGGGGTGTCATCGGATACCTCCAGCCTGAAGTCCTCCGAGGTGGGGAGGGTGTCAACGGAAGAGCACCTCGTGGTCGCGGGTGAAGTGGGCGACGATGCCGGGGGGCAGCACCGCCTCCAGGTCCGCGCCGCGGGGCTCCAGCTGGCTGGTGAAACAGCCGATGGCCGCCCGCTTGCGGTCCAGGACCTCCGGTGGCAGCGGGATCCGCAGCGCCCGCTCCCAGGGCAGCCGCGCGTCCCCGGGCTCGGCCCAGTGCCAGGCCCAGATCGGGTAGAAGTACGGGTGCAGCCCCGCCGAGGCCGCGGCCCGGCCGGTGGCCTCGTGGTCGGAGTGCACGTCCGCCTCCCACGGGGCCAGGCACACCTCGAACCCGGAGGCCGCCCGCCCCAACGCCCCGGCGAGCTCGCCCTCGCGCCCGGCCAGCCCGGTGTCGGGCATGCCCAGCCGCACGATCTCGACGCCGCCCGCTCCCAGAGCCGCCAGCGCGGACCCGGTCTCCCCCACCCGCCGCGCCACCAGCGCCGCCACGTCGGCGATCCCCGGATGGGAGGCCTCGCCGTCGGTGACGGCGACCAGGCGCAGCCGTACGCCCGAGGCCGCCAGCAGTGACAGCAGCCCGCCGAGTCCCAGCACCTCGTCATCGGGGTGGGCGGCGATCACCACCGCGCTGCGCCAGCCGCCGTACGCGAGCTCCGGGAGGGCGCCGAGCCCCGGCCAGGCGCGCCACTCGGCCTCGGAGGTGCCCGGGGCGTCGATGGCGTTGGGGACGGGATCGGCCCGGCCGTTTCTCCCGGCCGGGCCGCCTCTCTCAGCCTGATCGTTCCGGTCGGCCCGGCCGGTCTTCCCGGCACTGTCAGTCCGGTCGGCCCGCCCGGCGCCGTCGGCCCAGCCGGACCGCTCGGTTGTCTCGGTCCGGTCGATCCGATCGGCCCGATCGGCCCAGCCGGTCCGGCCGGTCCGCTCGGCTCTCTCGGTCCGGTCGGTGCTCACCAGCCGGCTCCCTGCTCGGCGACGATGGCCCCCAGCGCGGCGAGGTCGCGTTCGGCGTGGTGCTGGCGCAGGTAGACCGTCAGGTCGGCGACCCGGCGCCCGTGCGCGGCGTCGTGGCCGAGCGGCCCGGCGCCCAGCGCCCTGCCCACCCGGCCCATCACGTCGGTGGCCACGGCCTCCACCAGTGCCTTGAGACGCAGGGACCGCGTCCTTCCCGCGTTCTTGAGGTCGTGGGGGTCGGCGTCGATCTCGTCGGCCGCCTCCCCCAGGGCGGCCCTGGCGGTCCGCAGTGCCACGTCGACCGCGCCCAGGTGGGCCAGGGCGTGCGGGCCGACATCCCGCTCGGTGGCTGCGGCCAGCAGCGTCTCGGCCACGCCTCTGGCTCCCCCGTACCAGCAGGAGGCGACGCCCGCGCCGCCCTGGTGGAAACCGGCCCTTCTCACGTATCCGTCCACCGGTCCCACCGGCTCGGCGGGAACCTCGTCGAAGCGGACGTCCAGGGTGTCGCTGGCCGCCATTCCCGTCGCAGGCCAGCTGCCGTCCACCGGCCGCAGGCCCTCGACCGCCACGGCGAACAGCCGGGGGCCGTCCGGTGCCTCCGCGGTCACCAGGGCGTGGGTGCACACCCGCGCCCCCGAGCAGTACCTCTTCGTCCCGCTCAGCAGCCACCCTCCCGCCTCGGGACGGGCGGAGAGGGACGGGCCGGGAGGTTGTGCCGCCCACACCCCCCACCGGCTGCCGGCCGCCGGCGCGGGACCGGCGAGCTCGGCGAGGATCGCCACGGCGTCGGTGTGCCCCTCGCACAGCCGCGCCAGCGACAGGTCCCGCCGGGCCAGCGCGCTCAACGCCTCCCATCGCCGCCTGGTGTGCCCCGCGCCGGGCAGCGGGAGGTCCAGCCGCCCCGACTCCACCTCGGCGACGAACTCCCTTTCGACCTCACCGCGCCAGGCGGTCTCACCCAGCCGTTCCCCGTCCATGGACCGGGGCCTACCCTGCCGGGGTTGTTCATATCATTGCCGGTAAAAGGGTTGATTCTGCTCCGGCAAGATCTTCCCTGAGTTTCCGCAGAACGAGATCCGCGAGCCTTTCGTTTACCCTCCTCGGCAGGTATTCGCGGCGATGAGGGGAAAGCGGGCGTCACGAGGACCTGCCACCGTCGGACTCCACGCCGCCGGCCTGGACGCGGCCAGGAGGTGGGCCGAGTCGCCGGGCGTCGAGCCGCGCTCCGGCAGGTCACCCGGTGCCTCCGGGGTCAGGGAGGCGCGTCGCCGCGTGCGGCCTCCTGGGCGCACACCTCGTCCAGGTCGTCGAGCCGCCGCATGCCGTACACGCCTCGGGCCGTGCGCGGGTTGGCGGCGAGCCACTCCTGGTTGCGGGCGAAGAACCACCAGTAGCCCGCGGTGAACGGGCAGGCGTCCTCGCCGGTCCGCCGGGAGGGCCGGTAGCGGCAGGGCGCGCAGAAGTCGCTCATGCGATTGATGTACGCGCCCCCGGCCGCGTACGGCTTGGTCGCCAGCATGCCGCCGTCGGCGTGTTGCGACATGCCGACCACGTTGGGCACCATCACCCAGTCGTACCCGTCGACGAAGCAGCGGTGGAACCACTCGGTCAGCCGCGCGGGGTCGTACCCCCGCTGGAGCGCGAAGTTCCCGAGCACCATCAGCCGGATGATGTGGTGGGTGAACGCGTTGTCGCGCACCTGGGCGAGCGCCCACGACAGGCAGCGCGCCTCGACGGCGTCGGCGTCCAGCTCCTCGAACCAGGCGGGCAGCGCCGCGCGGGCTGACAGCCGGTTGAGGTCGCGGTACTCCTCGCCGAAGTACCAGTACAGGTGCCAGATGTAGTCGCGCCAGCCGATGAGCTGCCGCACGTAGCCCTCGACGCTCGCGAGCGGGGCCCGGCCCGCCCGGTAGGCGGCCTCGGCGGCCCGCACGCACGTCATGGGATCGAGCAGCCCGAGGTTGATGGCGGGCGAGAGCATGCTGTGCGCCATGAACGGGTCGCCGGTGAGCATCGCGTCCTGGTACGGGCCGAAGGCGGGCAGCCGGTCGTCGACGAAGCGCCGCAGCGCGCCACGGGCCTCCGCGGCGGTGGCGGGGAAGGTGCGCGGGCCGTCGCGCCCGACGAAGGAGACCTCACCGTCGCGTTCCCACCGGTCGAGGTCGTGGCGCACCCGCTCGTCGATCTCGTCCTCCTCGGCCGTCCACGGGCCGGGCACGTCCAGCCCTCCGGCGGGCGGCGGCTCACGGTTCTCCGTGTCGAGGTTCCAGCGGCCGCCGGCGGGCTCGTCGCCGTCCATGAGCACGTCCAGGCGGCGCCGGGCGTCGCGGTAGAAGTCCTCCATGAGCAGCCGATGACCGTCCCTGCTCTTGGCCCAGGTGGCGAACTCCTCCGCGGTGCTGGTGAACCCGCGCGAGGGCAGGACGGTCACCTCGGCGCGACTCCGGACGAACGCGTCGGCCGCGTGGCTGGTGGGCCCGCAGACGCTGACCCGGCCGCCGGCGCTGTCGAGCGCCTCGGCGAAGGTGGCGGTCCGCAGGAACAGCGCGCGGTCGCCCAGCTCGGCCGCGCGGTGCCGCAGCGCGGAGAGCACCAGGTGCGCCTTCTGCCGGTGGTAGCGCCGCCGCCGCAGCGCCGACCTGGCCTCGACCAGCAGCACCGGCTGGTCATCGGAGTCGAGGAAGTGGTCCCCGAGCTGATCGGCGAAGAGCCATCGCCTGCCGTGTTCCCCCATGTCGCCATCTTGGCCGCTCGGCGCCCCGTTTCCCGTACGCCTCGCTGGTCGGACCGCGGGTGCTAGAGCATGCCCAGCAGGACGGTACCGGCGTTGATCGCGCCGTGAACGGTGAGGATGGGCCACATCAGCCGGTAGCGGCTCCACAGGTAGCCGAGGAACAGGCCCTGTACACCCTGGTGGACGAAGACCGTGGCGAGGTCGGTGGGAAGGTGACCGGTGCCGTGGATGCCGATGTGCCAGGCCGCGAAGACCAGGCTCGCCAGCACGATGGCGGGCCGGCGGCCGATGAGGTGCTCCCACCGGGTCTGGAGCCACCGCCGGTAGAAGACCTCTTCGAGCAGGGCGTTGACGGCGAAGACCACGATCATGGCGATCAGCAGCGTGGCGGGGTCGAGAGCCGCCGCCCAGTCGTCGTCGCCGGCCGGCCGGCCGGGCGAACGGGCCGACGTGGTAGAGGACGAGCCAAACCGCCACCGGCACCACCGGCCCGTAGCGGCGCCAGGCCGAGGGCCGCTCGCGCACCGCCTCCGGACGGGTGGCGCCGTGGCGTGACAGCCGGAACAGCAGCACGGGCACGGCCAGCAGCAGGACGATCTTCAAGATGGTGTGTGCCGGCTCGGCGTCATGGCCGCTGTCGGTCACCAGTCGCAGCGCCACCGCGAACAGCACGCCCGACGCCAGGAGAACGCCCGCCTGCAGGTGAAGGCCCGCCTGCAGGTTGAAACCTCGCGTCGCCGGCGCATCGTTCACGGAGGCCGCCCGGGGCGGCGACGGCATCAACCACGTGAGTGCCAGTCCGGCGAGGACGGGAACCCAGATGTGCCACATGGGCCTGGTGCCGGCGTGGTCGCTCGTGTAGCTCGCGGACGCCGTCCTGGAACGGCGGGCGGCGCGGCTCCACGTGTTCATGGACGGTTTGACGCTGCAGACGGCGACCTACCCGCACAACTTCACCCCGCAGGGCATCCGCGCGATCGTCCGCGAGGAGCTGCGCCTGCTGACCGAGGCGCGGTGACCTTCCGCGGAGACGGACTCCCGTGACCCGAGACCCCGTCCGGGAACCCGCCGAGATCGCGGGAGCGGAGCGGGGCGACCGGGCCGAGACGGGCCCGGTGGAGGACACCCGCATGGCGAAGAACGTGCTCGACGAGGGGCACGGCGGCGGCAGGTGATGGCGGGCGGCGGCGAGTGGTGGCGGGTGGTGGCCGCTCCCCCGGGTCGCCCGGCACGCCCCGGCGACGTCGCCCGGGCGCACGCGGGCGGAAGGCCTCAAGCTCCCGCCTCTCGTGGCTGGTCCGCCTCCACCGGGCCGAGGTGGACCTGGCCGGTGTCGTCGAGCCGCCAGCCGGGGTTGTGGCAAATCTCCCAGATCACCCCGTTGGGGTCGGCGACGTGGCCGTGGTAGCCGCCGAAGTTCGCGGCCTGGGGAGGCTTCACCAGCGTGCCGCCCGCTTCGACGGCGTGCCGTACGGTGGCGTCGACGTCGGCGGGCGTCGGCACGTTGGCGGACAGGGTGAGACCTCCCAGCTTGCCGTCGGCCGCCGTGCCGTGCATGTCCTCGACGAACTTCTCCGCGTCGAACAGCCCCAGGACCACCCCGGGGGCCACCTGGAAGAAGATGATCTCCCCCGGCACGTCCAGAAGCGGCGTCCAGCCCAGGCCCCCGCGGTAGAACGCGCGGGCTGCGTCGAGGTCAGGCGTGGCCAAAGTGATGAAATGTACCTTTTGCTCCATGTCATCAGCATGACCGAACAGCCGGAAGGTCGTCTTGAACGAATCGGACACCGCGTTCGCTCCACCGGGTTGACCCGCCGGCAGGCCGACGTGCGTTCCACCGCCTGCCGCCCACCGCCCGCCGCCCGCCGCGCGTACCGGCACCCGCCGGGACCGGGCCCTCCGGCCCAGGCGGCCGGGTGCCCGCGGGCCATCGGCGGCAGCGGTGGCGGTGGTGGCGGCGGTACGGCCGGGAACCGGTCGCCGATCAAGGCTCCGGCCCGTCCGTCACCCCTTCTACCGGATCACCCGGTACGTCAGATGGGCGACGAGGCTGGTGCCCGAGGGGTCGCCGACGGGTTCGAGGGTGATGCTCCCGAGGTTGTCGAGCAGCCGCTCGCCTCCGCCGAGGATCACGGGCGCGATGTGCAGGCGCAGCTCGTCGATGAGCCCTGCCGCCAGATACTGGTTCACCGTCTCGGCGCCCCCGGCGACGGCGACGTCGCTGTCACCGGCGGCCTCGCGCGCCCGGGCCATCGCCGCCTCGATCCCGTCGGTGACGAAGAAGAACGTCGTGCCGCCCTTCATCGTCAACGGCTCGCGCGGGTGGCGGGTGAGGACGAAGACCGGCGCGTGGTACGGCGGCTCCTCACCCCACCAGCCGCTCCAGTCCAGATCCCAGGCGCCGCGGCCGGGACCGAACATGTTACGGCCCATGATGAAGGCCCCGGCCGCGGTGATGCCCTCGAGCACCGCGGTGTGCCGCTCGGGCTCCTCGAACATCCACCGGTGCAGGCACTCCTTCGCGCCCTCGCCGAGCGGGTTCTCCAGGCTCTGGTTCGGCCCTGCCACGAAGCCGTCGAGGGACATCGCCATGTCGCACGTGACCTTGCTCATACTCGCTGCCTTCCATGTTCCGGCGCCCGTCCGGCGCCTTCACCGGGGAGTCGGAGCCGTTTGTCGTTCCTCTACATGCCGGCCGGAATCTTTTCAGGACGAGGGACGGCGGCGCATCCAGAGTCAGGTGACACGGGTGCCACGGCCGAGGTTTCTCGAAGGTGAGCGTTCACCATGGGTGCATGGACGATGCCCTGGCCCAGGATGTGAAGGGCAACACGCTGACGGCGTTCCTGCCGGTCGCACGCGTTGCCGACGCACCGGACGACATTCCGGACGATGTGCCGGACGACGCGCCGATGCCCGCGGCCCTGGTCGCGGTCTGGTGCGGCCGCCACCTGCTGCTGGTCTTCGACCGCTTCCGAGGGGAGTGGGAGCTGCCCGGCGGCGGGATCGACCCCGGCGAGACACCCCTCCAGGCCGCCGTACGGGAACTCCACGAGGAGAGCGGCCTGCTCCTGCCCACCCTCACCCTCGCCGGATACGCGCGCTTCCGGCTCGTCGGCCCGCTACGTGAGGAGTACGCCGCGATCTACACCGCCCACGTCCCCGCCCTCCACCACGCCTTCACCCCCAACCAGGAGATCGGCGCCATCCGCTGGTGGGACACCGCCGTCGCCCCGCCCGAGCGCACCCAGATCATCGACACCGTCCTGGCGCGACACACCCGCCTGCACGGCACGTGAACGAGGCCCTTCCGGTTATTCGGTGTTGCCATGTCCCGGTAGTCAGCGGCACCGAGTAGCTGGAAGGGGCTGTTCAGCGGGCAATCAGACGGCGGTAACCGGCATCGGAGCGGCCGACGACGGATGCCGCGAACGGTTCACCGGCCGTGCCCCGGTGCCGTGCCCCGGGGCCGCGAACCGGGCCGCGAACCGGGCCGCGAACCGAGCCGCGCCGAGCTCACCCCTCGGCTGGGCGCGCTCCCGCTGATGTACCGGAATCCCGGGCCTCACGCCGGCGGCCGGGCGAGTCTGGCGGCCACGGCGTCGAGGACCCACTCCAGGCCGGTGGCGAAGGACGTCTCGGCGTCCATGTCCGTGCCCTCGTGCACGACCCTGGCCAGCGCCGGGAAGCGGCCGGTGGCCAGCATCCTCGTCACGTGCGGGCCGGAGGCGCGCTGCCAGTCGCGCTCGGACAGGCCCGTGGCGCGCTCGGCCCGCAGGTTCGCGATCTCGCGCCTGATCGCGCCGATGAGGTAGGCGCCGACGGTCTCCACGGCGCGCAGGACGGTGTCGAGGTCGGCGAGGCCGTCGAGGGCGGCCAGTGTGGTCTCGGTGACGGCGAGGGCGTTCGGGCCCAGGGCCGGACGGCCGCCGAGCAGGTCGGCCAGCCATTCGTGACGGAGGGTGGCCCGCCTGGTGCGGTGGGCGTGGCCGCGCAGCGCCTCCCGCCAGTCGCCGGGCCGCTCCTCGGGGAGGATCTCGGCGTGGACCTCGTCCACCATGAGGTCGAACAGCTCCTCCTTGGTGGAGATGTATCCGTACAGCCGCATCGGGCCGGCGTCCAGCCGGGCGGCGACCTTGCGCAGCGACACCGCCTCCAGGCCGCCCTCGTCGGCGAGCGCGACGGCGGCGGCGACGATTCGCTCCCGGTCCAGTGGTACGGGGCGAGTCGGCGGCTCCGGCCGGTCCCACACAGTCATGGTCGCATCGTACTGTTGCGATACATCGTATGAGCGAAATACAGTGTATCGACATGAGACATCGTATCGCCGTAGTCGGGGGCGGCCTCGCCGGCCTCACCTTCGCCCGCGTCCTGCACCGCCACGGACACCCCGTCACCGTCCTCGAACGCGACCCCGCCCCCGACGCCCGTCCCCCGGGCGGCACGCTCGACCTGCATGAGGGGATGGGCCGGCTCGCGCTGGCCAAGGCGGGGCTGCTGGCGGAGTTCCAGGAGCTGTCCCGTCCCGAGGGGCAGGCCATGCGCATCCTGGACACGGACGGGACCGTCCTGCGCGACTGGCGACCCCGGCCCGACGAGGTGGCCAACCCCGAGATCGACCGGGGACAACTCCGCGACCTGCTGCTCGGCCCCCTGGAGGTCCGGTGGGGGCACGGCGTGACGGAGGTGGCGCCGGGGACCCGGGACGGCGTGCCGGTCCGCTTCGCGGACGGGCGGCAGGAGACGTTCGACCTCGTGATCGGCGCGGACGGCGCCCGGTCCCGGGTCCGCCCGGCACTCTCGCCCGCGACGCCGCACTACACCGGCGTCACCCTGGTCGAGACCTCCCTGGACGACGTCGACACCCGCCACCCCGACCTCGCCCGGCTGGTCGGCGACGGTTCCGTGGCCGCGTACGGCGTGAACCGCGCCCTCGTCGCCCAGCGCAACAGCGGCGGCCACGTCAAGGTGTACGCCCAGTTCCGCGCGCCGCTGGACTGGCACACGAACCCGGACCGGCACCTGGGCCTGCGCACGGACACAAGCACGGGCACGGGCCTGGGCGCGGACACAGACGCGGACGCGGGCCTGGGCGCGGGCCTGGACCTGGCCGACGCCGAGGCGGTGCGCTCGAGCCTGCTGGCCCTGTTCGACGGCTGGGCCGCCCCCCTCCTCGACCTCCTCCGCCACGGCACCGCCTTCGCCCACCGCCCCCTTCACGTCCTGCCCGTTTCCCACACCTGGGCGCACGTCCCCGGGGTGACGCTGCTGGGCGACGCCGCCCACCTGATGCCCCCGCTCGGAGTGGGCGCGAACCTCGCGATGCTGGACGGCGCCGAACTCGCCGAGTCCGTCGCCGCCTCCACCCCCGGCGGTCTGGACGAGGCCGTCCGCGCCTTCGAGGAACGGATGTGGGCACGGGCCGGCAGGTGGGCGGAGATCACGACGGCCGGCCTGGAACGCCTCGTGAGCCCGGACCCCGCCGAAGCCCTCGCCCTCTTCGACGAGGTCCAGCCATCCTGACCGCCGGGCGCGGGAGCACCCCCGGCGGCCGGGACGATCAGGTTCTCGCGGGCGGTTCGCCCCCCACCACCGCGCTCAGGAACGCCCGGAACAGCTCGGCGATCGCCACCTCCCGGGAGTCGAGCAGGCGCGTGAACGCGTGTTCCTCGAGGATCGGTCCGGCGGGTAGCGCCCCGGGGCATCGACCTCTTCGAAGGTTGATGGCAACCTGGGATCGCGCCGACTGCTTTCGCCACACGCGTCCCGGCTCCGGGGGCGAGCCGCGACATGACACCGTCCGACCGAAAGGCGAAACCCATGACGAACCATGCCGCGCGGGTCGGGGCCTGGCTGGACGAACGGGCCGAGGAGATGGCGGGGCTGCTCGAACGCCTCGTGGCCGTCGACTCCGAGAACCCGCCCGGCCGCGCGCTGGGCCGCTGCGCGCGGGTGCTGGGCGAGGCGATGGACGGGCTCGGCCTGTCCCCGGAGATCATCGAGGTCGCCGACCCGTCCGGCGAGCTCGAGGAGCCGTGCGTCGTGCGCGGCACCGCCGGCGACGGTGACAGACTCGTCTACTTCCACGGCCACTTCGACGTGGTGCCCGCCCAGGACCGCGGCCAGTTCACGGCCGTACGCCGCGACGGGAGGATCATCGGCCGGGGCACGGCCGACATGAAGGGCGGCATCGTCAGCATGCTCTACGGCGCCGCGGCCGCCAGGGACCTGGGGCTGCTGGGCGACGGGCGGGTCGTGGTGCACCTGGTGTGCGACGAGGAGACCGGCAGCGTCGTGGGCGCCGGTCACCTGCGCGCCGCCGGGCTGATCGACCCGGCCGCGCTGGCCATGCTCACCGCCGAACCCAGCGGCGGCGCCATCTGGAACGCCGCCCGCGGCGCCGTCTCCGTCCGCGTCGACATCCGGGGCCGCGAGGCCCACGTCGGGCAGGCCGACCT
The DNA here is from genome assembly GCF_042888905.1 of Streptosporangium sp. NPDC002721. Classification (NCBI taxonomy): domain Bacteria; kingdom Bacillati; phylum Actinomycetota; class Actinomycetes; order Streptosporangiales; family Streptosporangiaceae; genus Streptosporangium; species Streptosporangium sp. NPDC002721. The sequence goes on along the minus strand of NZ_JBIAQI010000021.1, from coordinate 113,921 downwards.
CGGCGTCAACGCCTTCCAGCACATGCTGCACGTCGCCCGTCCCGTCGAGCGCTACGCCGCCGAGATGGCCGGGCGCCACACCGGCCTGCCGATGAACCCCGGCGACGCCCCCGGCACCATGGTCGTGGTCGGCGGCCTGTCCGGCGGCGGCTCCAACTTCAACGTCGTGCCCGGCTCGGCCTTCTTCACCGTCGACGGCCGCTACAACCCCGAGGAGGACCTGGAGGGCGAGCTCAAGCGCCTGACCGGCATCGTCGAGGACGCCGCCCGCGAGATCGGCGCCGAGGTGTCGGTCCGCACGACCCAGCTGCAGCCCTCCGCCGGCACCGACGCCGACCATCCCGCGGCCGTCGCGCTCGCCCGCGCCGTCGGCGAGGTCGAGGGCGGCCCGGCCCGGTTCGAGATGTGCGCGGGCATCCTGGAGACCCGCTGGTACGCGCAGCTCGGCATCCCCGCCTTCGGCTACGGGGCGGGCCGCCTGGACGTCTCGCACGGCCCCGGCGAGTACGTCGACGAGGCCGCCATGCGCCGCTGCGCCGCCGTGTACGCCCGCTACGCGGGCCACATGTTCTCGTGACGGCCCCTCCCCCACCGGGCTTGCCCCGGGTGCGGCCCGCCGGAACGGGCCGCACCCGGGGGTTGTCACAGCGTCACAGCGTCACGGCGTCACAGCGTCACGGCGTCACGGCGTCACGGCGTCAGCCGGTGGAGGTCACGGGGGAACAGGGTGGCGCGGCGGATGTTGTCGGCCCCGGTCAGCCGGGTGGTCCAGCGTTCCAGGCCGAGGGCGAAGCCGCCGTGCGGGGGCATCCCGTGCCGGAAGGCGGCGAGGTAGCCGGCGTAGGGCTCCGGCGACTCCCCCCGGGCCGCCAGGGCCGCGAGATAGTCCTCGTGGCGGTGCAGGCGCTGGCCGCCGGTGACCAGCTCCAGGCCGCGAAAGAGCAGGTCGAAGCTGTTGGAGTACTCCGGCCTGCCGGGCTCGGGGTGGGTGTAGAAGGGGCGTTTGACCATCGGGTAGCCGGTGACGAACAGGAACTCGCTGCCGTGCTCGCGCAGCGCCCACCGCGACAGCCAGCGTTCGTGGGCCGGCGCGAGGTCCGGCTCGCCCCTGGGGTCCTCGCCGGTGTGGGCGGCCAGGAGTTCCTGGGCCCGGGAGAAGTGGATCTCCGGGATCCGTTCCGGGACCTCGGGCAGCGAGACGTCCAGCAGCGCGCACGCCTCGCCGGCGTGCCGTGCGACGGCGGCCGTCATGCCCGCGAGGACCTCGCGCAGAACGGCCATCACCTCCCGGTGGTCGGTGACGAAGCCGAGCTCGGCGTCCAGCGAGATGTACTGGGCCAGGTGCCGCGCGGTGTCGTGGGGCTCGGCGCGGAAGACCGGCCCGGTCTCGTAGACGCGCTCGAAGACGCCGACCATGGCCTGCTTGAAGAACTGCGGCGACTGGGCCAGGTAGGCGCGGGTGCCGAACCAGTCGATCTCGAAGACGTTCGCGCCGGACTCGGTCGCCGAGGCAACCACCTTGGGCGTGTGGATCTCGGTGAAGCCGAGCGCGTCCAGCGCCGTACGGAAACCCGCCACCGAGACCGCGGAGATCGTGTGGGGGGCCCGCAGCAGCGGGTGGCGCAGCGCGACCGGGGCGTGGTCGAGGACGGTCGGCAGGGTGGCCGCCACCGCGGGGCGGTAGAGGTCGAACGGCGGGGCCGCGGCCGGCCCCGACAGGGCGGTGACCTGCGGGGAGGTCACCTCGACCCCGCCGGGGGCCTGGGGGTTGGCGGTCGCGGTCCCGGTGATCTGCAGGACCGTCTCCTCGGGGTGGCCTCCGGCCAGGGCCATGGCCTCGGGCTCGGTGACCACGGCCTGTGCCAGGCCGGAGCGGTCCCGCAGGACGAGGAAGACCACCGATTTCAGGGTTCGCCTGCGGTGCAGCCAGCCCTGGACGGTCACCTGGTGGCCGATTCGCCGGGGAAGCTCGGCGGCCAGGGTCCTGCGGGTGGACGGGCCAGTCGCGGATGTCGTGGATTCAGCGGATGTCGTGGATTCCGTGGATTCCGTGGATGAGGAGATCATCACAAACCTCTGGTCAGTGAGTGGTGATCCCTTGGGAGTGCGGGCGAGAAGGGAACTCGCGGTGCCACCGCACTTTCACCGCCGTGACGACGGCGGCCTCGAAGGGCCCGGTGACGGGGGCCGGCCGGCGGGGCATTGGGCGCGGGCGCCGTTCCTCCCCGCACTCGGGAGGGTCTTCGTCACCGGGGACAGGGCCGCCTTCACAGCTGCCGGCGGCTCTCTCGTGCCTGCCCTGGTCCGGTGACTACTCGTCTCCGTCAATGCGTTGCCGGAAGGGTACGCGTGCGCCGTCACGTACCGCAACCACAATCGCGCGGGTCGCGAAGCCCTTCCCCGTGGGAAGGTCAGCCGGGCCGGTGGGTGGGCATGATCGTGACCTGCTGGAGGTTCACGCGCGGCGGCAGGGTGGCGATGAAGCCGACGGTCTCGGCGATGTCGCGCGGCGTGAGGCCCTCCGCCGTCTCCCTGGGCCTCTTCGGCCACGGGAGCACGTTGTCGCCGGTGGCCTGGCCACGTGACCCGGTGTCGACGATGCCGGGTTCGAGCGTCGAGACCCGCACGTTCCTGGTGCCCAGCTCGACGCGCAGGTGGTGCGAGAGGTGGGTGACGTAGGCCCTGGTGCCGGAGTGGAGGGCGATGTTCGGGAAGATGTCCAGCGCCGCGGTCGACGAGGTGTTGATCAGATCGGCCACGCCGCGCTCGGCGGCGGCCCTGACCAGCTGCGGGGTGAAGGCGCCCAGGACGTTCATCAGCCCGGTGATGTTCAGGTCGATCCGGTGCTCCCGCTGCTCGGGGGTGAGCCTCTCGGCCGGGGCGGGCAGCATGACGTCCGCGTTGTTGAACAGCAGGTCGGCGTCGTCCAGCTCGGCCGCCACCCGGCCGGCGGCCGACCGCACCGCCGCGGCGTCGGTCACGTCGACGGTGATCGCCAGGGCGGCGCCGTCCTCCTCGATCCGGGAGACCGGCCCGTCCAGCCGGTCCTCGACCCCGGCCAGGAGGGCGACGCGCGCGCCCAGCCTCGCCAGATGCCCGGCCAGGGTCTCGCCGACGTCGCCGAAGGCCCCGGTGATGACCGCCACGCGGCCGGTCAGGGGCCTGGCGGGAGTTTCCCCGAACATGTGGACACCTTCCGAAGAGAACCGGGCCGGGAGACGGGATCCCGGCCACACATCCAGCACACCACCCCCGAGCGGCGTCCAGAGGGCCCGAGCAGGCCCTGGTCAGGCAGGTACCGCCAGGGCCACCCGGTGAGAGAGCACCGCACCCCGCTGGCACACACTGGGAGGATGGACCGTAGCAGCGAGATCGCGGACTTCCTGCGCTCCCGCCGGGCCAAGATCACTCCTGGCCTGGCAGGGCTGGCGGGTGACGACCGCACCCGGCGGGTGCCGGGACTGCGCCGGGGCGAGGTCGCCCGCCTCGCCGGAGTGAGCACCGAGTACTACACCCGTCTTGAGCAGGGCCGCGCCGGAACCCCGTCCCCGAAGGTCATGGAGACCCTCGCCCACGCGCTGCAGCTCGATCTCGCGGAGCGCGAGTATCTCGGCGGCCTGCTGGCACGGCCCGCGCCCGCCGGCCGTACGCTCGCTCCGCAGCGGGTCCGGCCGGGCCTGCACCTGATGCTCCAGACCCTGGAGCACGTCCCCGCCTTCATCCTCGGCCGGCGCACCGACGTGCTGGCCAGCAACCGCCTGGCGCGCGCGGTCCTGACCGACTTCGAGGCTCTCCCCGCCCCCCGGCGCAATCTCTCCCGCTTCTACCTCCTGGACCCCGAGGCCCGCGAACGCGTGGTGGACTGGCCGCAGGTCGCCTCCGAGACCATCGCCATCCTCCGCTTCGAGACGGGCCGCCACCCGCACGACCGGCGGCTCGCCGACCTCGTGTGCGAGCTCACCCTGCGCCTGCCCCAGTTCGCCACCTGGTGGGACGACCACTGCGTCCTGCGCCGCACCCACGGCGTCAAGCGCTACCACCACCCCGTGGTCGGTGATCTCCGCTTCCTCTACGAGTCCTTCCAGCCTCCCGACGACCCCGACCAGACCCTGTGCGTCTACAACCCCGAACCCGGCTCCGCCACCGCCGAGGCCCTGAGGCGGCTGAGCCGGTCAGGCCTCCCCCAGAGTCAGGGGTGAGGCCACGCGTCTGACCGTTTCGGTCATTTGATGCCGGATCCTCCGGCAGAATGATCAACCATTGCTCCCCCGCGGCAAGCGGGGGACGGTTGAGAGGGATGGCCGAATGCGCGGGTCCACGAAGACGATCCTCCTCGCCGCCGCGCTGTCGATCGGGGGGATCGTCGTCAACCCCGCCCCCGCGGTCGCCTCCGTCGCCGGTCCCGCGCACACGGTCGCCCCCGCCGTCAGCCCGGAACGGGTGTGCGGTCCCGGCTTCGCCCGGGTCGCCCGGAGCAAGCAGGCCGTGAGGACCCCCTCCGGCGACGTGCTCGGTCACGTCTACCTGCTGTACGACCGCAGGACCGGCTACAACTGCGTCACCACGATCAAGACCTCGAACGTCGGCGTCGCCACCTTCGCCTCGGCCACGGTCACGACGCAGAGGATGGGCGCGAGTTCGAGCGGGCCCGGCAGGAACGAGGGGCGGCAGGTCAAGTCCCACATAGGCCCGCTGAAGGTCTACGGCAAGGGCCGGTGCGTCAGATACTCCGGCACGATCTGGGACGACGGGCGCGGCGCCGCCGTCGCCAAGGCCCGCTGGAAGTCCTGGGGCCGCTGCGGCTGAGCAGGACGGGCCGGAAACGCGTTTCCCGTCACGGATCGGCGTGTCATGGGCGAAGCGGCCGGGGGCGGGACCTCGGGTCACCCGTCGCGGGTCTGGTAGGCCTCGCGGCTGGCCTCGATGTGCGAGATGTGCTCGATGGCCCAGCCGGCGAGGGCGAGCGCGGGCGGGATGAGGCTCTTGCCGGTGAGGGTCAGCGCGTACTCGACCCGTGGCGGGACCTCGGCGTACACCGTCCGGGAGACCAGGCCGTCGCGTTCGAGGTTACGGAGCGTCAGGGTCAGCATGCGCTGGGAGATCCCGGGAACCTGCTGGTGCAGGTCGGTGAAGCGCAGCCTGCCCTGGTCGAGGGTCGCCACGACCAGCAACGTCCACTTGTTGCAGATGCGGTCGAGGATGGCGCGGATCGTCCGCCCGCCGTCTCCCCGGATCATGCAGGTGTGCTCGTACTCCGACATGACAGTCCCCTGTGTGTAAGGCACACGCGTGTGCCTTTTGTACGGCTTCCAATGGTGACGCATCATGGGGCTTCTTACGACCGGTAACCATCGTGGCAGGCGCCACGTCACCAACCCCGAGGGGTCCCCCATGGAGATTTCCTACTGGATCGTCGCGGCGCTTATGGCCGCCTTCTACCTCTACGCCGGGGGCAAGAAGGTCGTCCAGAGCCAGGAGCGGCTCCAGCCGATGATGGGCTGGGTCGACACCGTCCCGATGCCGCTCGTCCGCCTGATCGGCGTCCTGGAGGTTCTCGGCGCGGCCGGCCTGATCCTGCCGCCGCTCACCGGGATCGCGCCCTGGCTCGCCGTCGCCGCGGCGATCGGCCTCCTCCTGATCCAGATCGGCGGCATCGCGGTCCACCTGAGCCGCGGCGAGGTCCGGCAGATCGGGCTCAACATCGCCCTCCTGGCAGCCGCCGCGGCGACCGCCTGGCTCGGCACCACCTGGCTCTGAACCGTCCGCCCGGCGTCCCTGGCGGTTCCCCGGCCGACGGGGAAAGCGCCTCCCATGCCGCGGGAGCGACGAGCTCCGGGGTGGCTGTCGAGGACGACGGCGGCTTTGGACATGGTGGCCGCGGGGTGTCAACCCTGACGTTCGTCCAAGCCCGGCCTTACCGTTCGACTCAGGTGTCAGGCTGTTGCCGTTCCTACGGTCAGTGGCTATGAGAACTGACTCCAGGCACGATCTCGGTCGTCGGCTGCTGGGCTCAACCGTGTTGCTGGGCGCGGGGGCGGGAGTGGTCGCCTGGCTTTCTCCGGGCGGGTTGGGCGAGGCCGGTCCGGTGAAGATCGTGGATGGGGCTTCGGCATCCGCGTACCGATCGGTGACCGGGGCGGTGGCCGACGCGCCGTCATGGGTGGGCACGGCGCTGGAGGTGGCCACGGAGGGCACCCTCGTGGTCCTCGGGCTGCTGCTCGTCCTGGTCTGGTGGATCGCCGTTCGCCGCAAGGACGCTCACGGTGTCGGCGCGACCGTCGTGATCGGTGTCGGCACCGTCGCCGCCTACGCGATCAGCGAAGCGTTGAAGCTGGTGGTGGACGAGGAGCGGCCATGTCGCGTGGTGCGGGGGGCGGGGGCGGCGATCGCGGAATGTCCCGCGGCAGGGGACTGGTCGTTTCCGAGCAACCACGCCACTCTGGCCGCCGGGCTCGCGGTCGGGCTGGCCATGCTGCGTCCCCGCCTCGCCACGGTGACTCTGCCGCTGGCCGGGGCGGCGGCGCTGCTGCGGGTGATGGTGGGGGTTCACTACCCGCATGACGTGCTCGCCGGCGTGATCCTCGCTGCCACCGTGGTGGCGGCGGTGCTGTTCGCGTTCACGCCGCCGGCGGCGCGGCTGGTGTCACCGCTGCTCGGACGCCTGGGCGGGAACGATCCCGGCCTCGTGGGCCACCACGGCCGCCGCCGCCCGGTTGTCGACGGCCAGGCGGGCCAGGATCGAGCTGACATGGGCTTTGACCGTCCCCTCCACCACGTGCAGCCGGCGGGCGATCTGACCGTTGGACAGCCCGCCGCCGAGGAAGGCCAGTACTTCGCGTTCCCGGGCGGTGAGCGCATCGATCCGCCTGCGGGCGGTGCCGCGCCGGCCGGCCAGGGTTCCCGCGCCGCTCGCCGCGAGATGGGCGACCACCCGGGCGGCGACTTTCGGTGACAGATAAGCCGCACCGTCGGCCACCGCGCGGACTCCCGCGATCAGCTCCTCGGGCTCACCGGACTTGATCAGGAACCCCGCGGCTCCGCCGCCGAGTGCCTGAAGGATGTAGTCGTCCTCGCCGAACGTCGTCAGGATGACGACACCGGTGGCCGGAACCGTCCTGCGGATCTCCGCGGCGGCTTCGATGCCGTTGACCTTCGGCATACGGATGTCGAGCACGGCCACCTGAGGGCGGTGGCGCTGAACCAGTCCCACCGCCTCGTGGCCGTCGGCGGCCTCGGCGACGACGGTGATGTCCGGGTCAGCCGACAGAACGGCCCGCACGCCCGCGCGGATCATCGGCTCGTCGTCGGCGATCAGTACGCGGATCATCGGACACTCACCCGGCGAGTACGTCCGCGGACACCAGCTTGCCCGCCCGGAAGCACAGGCGGTAGGTGTCTCCGGATCGGTCGTCGAAAGGATCGGCTGTCATCGCGTAGTACTCGCACGTCATGCCCTGTTCTTCTGATCCGACGACTCCTAGTGGATGGGCCGTCTGCTGATCCGGCAGATACCGCTCCACCTCGGAACGATCCTGCCCGATTCGCAGGCCGGCGTAGTTCTCCGGAGCCAGCACCGACTGCCCCGCCGTCAGCATCTCCCGCCCTCTCAGGACACCGCCGAGCAGTGCGCCCGTCACCAGGGGCAGCATGAACGCGGTGACCAGGGTGCGGCCGAGCTTGCGGCGGGCGCGCCGGTGCTCCCGCGGCACGGCACCGCCCGAGGCGGGCGACGCGAGGCCGGAAGAGGGCGGCGACTGCGCCGCGGAGCTGTGCGGGAGCCGGGCCAGGACGGTGAAGCCACCACCTGAGGGACCGTAGGTGAGGGAGCCTCCGGCCAGCCGGACGCGTTCGTCCAGGCCGATGAGGCCGCGGCCCCCGCTCCCGCCCCGGGACGGGAGATCGACGGTGTTCGCGAGGCCGTTCTCCACCAGGACCTCGGTCTCGGTGGCCATGTGCCGGACCTGGACGGCCGCTGCCCCACCAGGCGCGTGTTTGGCGACGTTGGTCAGCGCCTCCTGCACGACGCGGTGCGCGGCCCGTTCGACCACCGGCGGCAGATCGCCCATCTCGCCCTCGACGCACAACGTGACCGCGAGTCCGGACGCGGATGCCCTGGCGACCAGGTCCGCGATATCGGCACCGACCGGCTGTGCCGGCGCCCCGTCCGTCTCCTCGCGCAGGATGCCGATCACCTCACCGAGGCGCTCCACGGCGGCCGCCGCCCTCGCCCTGATGTCCGCCGCGGACGCCCGGTGCGCCTCCGGCAGATCGGGCGCGAGCTTCAGGGCGGCGGCCGACAGGGCGATCAGGCTGAGGTCGTGGCCCAGGACGTCGTGCATGTCCTGGGCGATACGGGTCCGCTCACGCAGCCGGGCCTGCTCGGCGACGAGCCGCTGCTCACGTTCCAGATGCTCGGCCCGCTCCCAGCCGGCCCGGACGAGTTGCCGGTACTGGCGCCAGAACCGGCCCGCGAACCAGGGCAGCATGGCGGCCCCCACCACCACCGCCACGAACCGGCTCCCCAGTTCGATCCAGGAGGGGACCACCGAGACCGCCACCACGGCGATCGCGAGCCCTGCGACCAGCACGAGCGCCGTCGACCGGACCCGCCCGTACCGCAACCCCACCACAAACGCGGTGACCGCGGTCGGCACGGCCCACCACAGGCTGATGACACTCAGACCAGCCGCCACCGTGGCCGCCACGCTCAGCAGGAGCGCCACCCCGGGTGGCCACCACCCCCCGGCGTTCCCGGTTCTCTCCGCGGTCACAGTCTCGCCTCGGTCGTCCCTCTTCCCACAGCCGTGACGATACGCAGAGCCGTGCAACACCGACACTGCCGAAAGTCCAATACGCAGATGCGCCGGGCGAGCACCGCGCTTTCAGGGGAATTGAATCAGGCAGAACCAGGCGCGCGCCCACGCCGCCGCCCTGACCCGAACCGCCACCCGCCCGCGGTTCCCCCTCCCCCGGCGTGCCGGTTCCGGAACCGCGGGCGCTCCGGTACCCGGCCGGAACCGGGGCGAGGCCGTCGGTGACGGGACCGGTGACGTCAGGGGTGGTTCGGATGGGATCCGTGCGCGAACCGTACGGTGACGGACAGGCCACCTTCGGGGCGTGCGCCGATGGTCAGGGTGGCGCGGTGGGCGTGCGTGACGGCGTTGACGATGGCGAGGCCGAGGCCGTAGCCGTCGCGGCGGCCGTGACGTGCGGGCGCGAGTCTCTGGAAGGGCTGAAGGAGGCGTTGGATCTGGTCGCCGGGGATGACCGGCCCGCTGTTGGTGACCGTGAGGGTCACCCCCGTGCCGGAGGTCTGAGTGGTGACCCTCACATGTCCGTCCGCGTGGTTGTGGCGGACGGCGTTGTCGACGAGGTTGGCGACGAGGCTTTCCACCAGTCCCGGGTCCCCGGTCGTCACCGCGGGCGTGAGGTGTTCGGCGAGGTCGATGCCCCTCTCCTTCGCCCGTTCGCGGCGGGGGGCGAGCACCCCTTCGACGACGTGGGCGAGGTCGAAGGAGTGCCGGCGGGTGAGCCCGCGCTCGCCGGTGGCGAGGGCGAGCAGTGCCAGGACGAGCCGCTCCTGGTGTTCGCCCAGGACGAGGGCCTCCTGGCAGGCCGAGCGCAGGGCCTCGACGTCGGCGTCGGGGTCGGCGAGGGTGACCTCGAGGAGGGTACGCAGGCCGGCGAGCGGGGTGCGCAGCTCGTGGGAGGCGTTGGCGACGAAGTGGCGCTGGGCGTCGAAGGAGGCCTGCAGGCGGGCGAACAGATCGTCGAGGGTGTGGCCGAGTTCGGTCAGCTCGTCCGTGGGCTCGCCGAGGTCGAGGCGCCGGTGGAGGTTTCCGGCGGAGATGATTCCGGCGGTGGCGGTGATGGCGCGCAGCGGGCGCAGGAACCGGCCGGCGACGAACCAGCCGAGGGCCAGGGCTACGGGGATCAGGACGACCAGGGCGACGGCGGACCCCGTGAGAAGCCTGGGCAGGCTGACCCCGGACCCGGTCTCGGCGACCACGCGCGACGAGGGCCGGCCTTCGGGGACGGTCGCGTCGACACCGGCGAGCGGGACGGCGACGAACACGACCACGAAGACCCCCGCGGCGTAGACGCCCGCCGCGTAGGCGAGCGCGAGGCGCGTCCGCAGGGACCTTCTGGCGAGCTTCCGTGAGGTCATGACGGTCCGATGCGGTAGCCGCCCTCGCGAACGGTCTCGATCACGGGCGGGTCGCCGAGCTTGGCCCGCAACCGGTGCACGGTGTGCTTGACGGCACTGCTGAAGGGGTCGGCGGCCTCGTCCCAGACGCGTTCGAGCAGTTCCTCGGCGGAGATGACCAGGCCGGGTACGGCGAGCAGGCATTCGAGCAGGGCGAACTCCCTGGGGCTCAGCTCAAGGCGCCGGCCGGCCCGGAACGCGGCACGGCGGGCCGGATCGAGGGAGATGTCCCCGTACGCCAGGGTGGGCGGCAACGGCGGGCCGGCGCGGCGGGCCAGGGCGCGCACGCGGGCGACCAGCTCGGCGAACGCGAACGGCTTGGGCAGGTAGTCGTCTGCGCCGAGGCCGAGCCCGTCGACGCGGTCCTCGATCGTGCCGGAGGCGGTGAGCATCAGCACGCGGACCTCGCGGCGGTCGTGGGCCAGCCGCCGGCAGATCTCGTCCCCGTAGATGCGGCAGCCGGACGCCGTACCGGGGGTGCGCAATGTCAAGAAGGGGGTGGTGCCCTGGGCGAAGGCCGGGCTCCTGGTCAGGCAGAGCCTCACGCAGGGCACGCCGTACGCCGCCGTCATGATCACCGGCGGCCATGGCGTGCGGATGCAGCACGATTTCATCCACGACGTGGCCGGCGGCGCCGTGAGGGGGCCCGTGTGGCTGCGGCTCACCAGATCGGGCGACACTCTCACCGGCCACGAGTCAGGCGACGGCAGGACGTGGACCGAGGTCGGCACGGTCGAGCCGACCGGACTGCCGGAGACGGTCGAGATCGGGCTCTTCACCACCTCGCCGGGCGCCCTGTGGGAGATGGCGGAGGCCTTCGCCCAGGCCACCGCCACCTTCGACCAGGTCACGCTGCGGGGCGCGAACGGTTCGTGGCGGCGCGACGACGTCGGCGTCACGATGAAGGAGGACGGCAGGACCCCGCATCACCCGGGCGAGGTCGTCGAGTCCGGCGGCAGGTTCCTCATCACCGGGAGCGGGGACATCGGGCCCGCCACGGTGGACGGCGGTCTGCGCGCCGACCTCGTGCTGGCCGGCGGAGGGGTGGGGCTGATCCCGGTACTCGTGGCGGCGGTCGTGTTCCTCACGTCGGATCATCGGCGCGGCGTGTTCCTCAGGGCGGATCACCGGCGCGGGCCGACCGGGACCGGCCTGGCGGCCAGGGCCGTGGTGATCGGCGCGGTCGCGTTCGTGACGGGGTTGGCGGCCTCGGCGGTCGTGGTCCCCGTCGGCCTGGCGATGTTGCGCGTCAACCAGAACCCGATCCAGCCGATCACCCCGGGTACCGGGCTGCGGGTGATCGTCGGCTACGCGGCGCTGACCGCGGCCGCCGCCGTACTGGCTCTCGGCCTCGCCGCGCTGGTCAGGCGGGCCGTCGTCGCCATCGGGCTGGCCGTCGCGCTGGTCGTCGTGCCCCACCTGCTGGCGACCGCGGGCCTGGCGCCATGGCTGCTGACGATCACCCCCGCCGCCGGGTTCGCGATCACGCAGAGCGTCCCCACGTTCGCGCACGTGGTCCTGTCGCCGCTCGGGGGCCACTACCCGCTCCCGCCGTGGGCAGGTTTGGCCGTGACCTGCGGATACGCCGCCCTCGCCCTCGGGGCGGCGGCGGCCCTGCGCCGCCGGGGGGCGCCGCGCCGGGTTCCGCCTCCCGGAGCGGCACCGGGCTCGACCCCCACCGGCTCCACCTTCGGCCACCACCCGTGACAGGGGTACCCGTTCGGCCGGCATGCCGGGGGCATCGCGCGGACCGGAAGGGGCCTCTCGGGGCCGACGTCAGGTCGGCGTCGGCCGCCGGGTGGCCCGAGGGCCGTCCCCCGGTGCGGGAGCGCCGGCCGGCGCGTCGTACGGTCTCGGCGGTCGACCGGAACGGACTCAGCCGGTCGTACGGGACGGGCTCAGCGGTCGCCCGGGACGGGTTCAGCGCTCGGCCGGGGCGAGGCCGTCGGCGACGAGACCGGCGAGGACCGCCTCACCCAGGGCGTGGACCGCGGACCGCGGGCGGACCATCACGGTGAACTCCCTGATCAGGCCGGCCTCGTCGAGCTGGAGGAGATCCATGCCGTGGATCTGCTTGCCGCCCACGGTGGCCCGGAACAGCAGGACGATCGACGGGGCCTCGGTGCCGTCCGCGCTGGTCCGCGCGGTGCCGTCGAGCTGCCCGATGTAGCGGAAGTCGTCCTCGAAGGTGCGCAGCAGGACGCCGAAGAGGCCCAGGACCATGGGTTTGCCCTCGAAGGGGGTGAACTTCACCGGGCTGTACAGACGGATGTCGTCGGTGAACAGGTCGCCCAGCGCGGCGAGGTCACGACGCTCGACGGCGGCCCGGAAGAGGTCTGCGGTGGTCATGGCCATATCCCTGTAGTCAATAAAGTGATTAGTCACTTTATTGACTATCATGATGGGTACTCACAGGGGAAGACACCCACCAGACACTCACCGGGCAAGAGGGGGCGTCTCGATGGCGTTGCGACACGCCGTGCTGGCGGCGCTGCTGGACGAGGAGCTCAGCGGCTACCAGCTGGCCAAGGCGTTCGACCTGGGCGTGGCGAACTTCTGGCACGCCCTCCCCCAGCAGCTGTACGCCGAGCTGGCCAAGCTGGAGAGGGAAGGGCTGGTCACCGGCCGGGAGGTGATCCAGGACTCCCGGCCCAACAAGCGCCTGTTCAAGGTCACCGGGAGCGGGCTGGCCGAGCTGGAACGGTTCGCGGTGACCGCCAACAAGCCCTCCTTCATCCGGGACGACCTTCTCGTCAAGATCCAGGCCGTCGACCACGTCGACACCGACGAGGTGATCGCCCAGCTCATGGAACGGGCCGCCTTCGCCGACGCCAAGATCGAACTGTTCGGCGGCCTGCTGCGGAAGATGCGCGGCGACCGGAGCGAGGAGGAGTTCCTGCGTGACGACGAGCGCGTCGGCCCCTACCTGACCTGCCTGCGCGGTCTCGCCTTCGAGCAGGGCAACCGGGACTGGTGCCACCGGAGCGCGGCGATCCTGCGGGAGAGACGGGCCTCTCACACCCGGCGGTGAACACCCGCACCCCGCCGCCTTGGCTTCGCTTTCAACCCGGTAGCGGGTGATTCCCGACGTGGAACGGCCACCGCGCGATGCTCCGAGGGGTCGCTCGATCGCGTCGGGTGACCCCTCGTACTGTCCGGCGGCCGGTCGAGGTCGCGCCCCTGGAGGTCTCCCCGCCCGCCCGCTCGCCGGGCCTCCGCCTGCGACCGCTGTCGACGACCTCCTGGAGCTCGTCGACAGCGGCATCCCGGCTCCTGGCCGGAAGCCGCGGGCGGTCGCGGCCGAGCCGGCAGGCGCAGGAAGACGGCCGAGGAGGAAGCGGACGCGCCGATCTGCGGACCGGTTACCGTTGCCGGATGCACACCATCGAGCTGACCTGTGACGACATGCTCGACTCGGCGGTGCGCGCGGTCTGGGACCGGCTGGCGGCCGAGGGACTGCCCAGCCAGGCCCGGCACCCGCACCCGACCAACCCGCCCCCATCTGACGCTGGCGGTCTGCGAACGGCTGCCGCCCGACGCGCCGGCCGCGTTCGCCGAGACCTTCGCTGACCTGCCGGTGCCGGTCAGGCTGGGGCCGCTGCTGCTGTTCGCCGGCCGGGCGCGGGTGCTCGCCTGGGGCGTGGTGCCGCAGGCCCGGCTGCTGGCCGTACACGCGGGGGTGTGGCGGGTGCTGGGCGGCTCCCGCGGCGGCAACCCGCTGCACGCGCCGGGACGGTGGCTCCCGCATGTGACGCTCGCCCGCAACCTGGACGCCGCGACCCGGGCGCGGGCGGTCACGGTGCTCGACGGACTGGCCGAGGTCACCGGTGCGTTCTCCGGCGCGCGCAGCTACGACGGCGCGCTCCGCACGACCGTCCCCCTGGCGGGACAGGGCTGACCAGGCCTGTCACCGCCGCCCCTTCCGCGTCGGGCTACGCCCAAGGACATGAGCGAAACTCCCTGGGACAAGGACGCCGCCGCCCGGATCCAGCCGGCCGCGGCGAAGACTTGAAGGCTGCCGGTCGGCCCGCGCGGGTGGATGGATCGGTGGGGGCTCAGCCCTTTCATGCGGCGACGGGCGCTCACCCGGCTGGATCATTCGGGTGCGGATGACGTGGTCGCGCGGAGGTATCGGTGGGCGAGCCGGCGCAGGTGCGTGAGGAGTTCCGGTGGCCCGGTGACGTCGAGGTCCGCGTCGAGCAGGCCCAGATGGACGGCGAGGGTCTCGATCGTGTCGGCGCCGGTGTGCAGGACGCAGGTGCGGTCGTCGAGGCGTTCGACCGTGCCGGCCGCCGGGCCGATGCGATCGGCGATGACCTCGGCGGGCGCGTGCACGGTGACCTTGGCCCGGTAGCGCCAGGCGGCGGCGGACACCCGGCCGGAGACGTAGGCGGCGACGTCGTCGTCGGGCAGGTCCCGTGGGGTGAAGCGGGGGCCGGTCGGGGTGCGGGGCCGGATCCGGTCGACGCGGAAGGTGCGCCAGTCGCTCCGCTCGACGTCCCAGGCCAGCAGGTACCAGCGGCGGCCCCAGATGACGAGCCGGTACGGCTCGACCGTGCGCACGGTGGCCGCGCCGGCGTGGTCGCGGTAGTCCAAGCGCAGCCGTTCCCGGTCGCGGCAGAGCGCGCTCAGCGTGGTCAGGACCGCCGGGTCGGCGCCGGGGCCGGTGTCGCCGCGGGGCACCGGCACCGTGTAGGCCTGCAGGGTGTTGACCCGGCGCCGCAGCCGCGACGGCAGCACCTGCTCCAGCTTCGCCAGCGCCCGTAACGACGCCTCCTCGATTCCTGTGATGGCGCCGCCGGTCGCGGTCCGCAGGCCGACGGTGACGGCGACCGCCTCCTCGTCGTCGAGCAGCAACGGCGGCAGCACGGCACCGGCGCCGAGCCGGTAGCCGCCGGCGGAACCGCGGGTGGCCAGCACCGGGTAGCCGAGGTTGCGCAGGCGCTGCACGTCGGCCCGTACGGTCCGCCCGCTCACCGCGAGGCGCTCGGCGAGTTCGGCGCCGGTCCACTCGCGCGGGGTCTGCAGGTGGGAGAGCAGCCGCAGGAGGCGGGCCGAGGTGTCCAACATTCCTTCAGCATGGCGGACCATTAGGAGCGGAGTCGTCCTAATGGTCCGGCAGGGTCGACGCCATGACCGAGATCGACACGGCCGAGATCCGTGATTTCCGTATCGACATCCCGCAAGCCGACCTGGAGGACCTGGCCGAGCGCCTGGCCCGGGTCCGCTGGAGCGGCGAGCTGCCCGAGGCCGGCGACGACTACGGCGTGCCGCTGCGGTACGTGCAGGGCCTGGTGCGGCGGTGGCGCGACGGCTACGACTGGCGCGCGTGGGAGGCGAAACTCAATTCCCACCCCCAGTACACCACCACCATCGACGGGCAGAACGTGCACTTCCTGCACGTCCGCTCACCCGAGCCGGACGCCACCCCGCTGCTGCTCACGCACGGCTGGCCGACCACCGTCGTGGAGTACCTCGATGTCATCGGCCCGCTGAGCGATCCGCGAGCCCACGGCGGCGATGCGGCCGACGCCTTCCACCTGGTGATCCCGTCCATCCCCGGGTTCGGCTTCTCCGGTCCCACCACCGAGCGGGGCTGGGACCGGTACCGGATCGCCAGGGCGTGGGCCGAGCTGATGCGCCGCCTCGGCTACGCGCGTTACGGCGCGCACGGCAACGACTGCGGCTCACACCTCTCACCCGAGGTGGGCCGTCACGACCCCGAGCACGTCATCGGCGTGCACGTCACCCAGATCTTCTCCTTCCCCTCCGGCGACCCGGCCGAGCTGGCCGGCCTGTCGCAGGAGGACCAGAAAAAGGTCCAGTTCCTGCGGTGGTGGACGGACAACGGCGGCGCCTACGACAAGCTGCAGTCCACTGCGCCGCAGACCCTGGCCCACGCGCTGGCCGACTCGCCGGTGGGACAACTGGGCTGGAACGCGCAGCTGCTCGGCCCGAACCTTGATGCGGACTATGTGCTGACCAACACCATGATCTACTGGCTCACCAACACCGCCGCCTCGGCCGCACGCCTGTACTACGAGGACTTCCACGCCGCCGGCAGACCGGCCGAGCCCACTACCGTGCCGCTCGGGCTGGCGAACTTCGCCTGGGACTTCCAGTCGATCCGGCCGTTCGCCGAACGCGACCACAAGAACATCGTGTCCTGGAACGTCTACGACACCGGCAGCCACTTCGCCGCACATGACGTGCCCGGCCTGCTGGTCGACGACATCCGCGGCTTCTTTCGCCGGCTGCGCTGAACCGTGTCGAGCGGGTGCGCGCGGCGGGCATTTCGCCGCGCGCACCCGGGTTCGAACTTTCGGGAGTACCGTCATGCAGACTTTCGGGAGTACCGTCATGCAGACCTTGACCCGCCGCGCCCTCAACCGCGCCACCCTCGATCGGCAGCTGCTCCTGCGCTGCGCCGACCTCACCCCGCTCCAACCACCTCCTCAGCACGGCCGACGCGTTCGCGCTGCGCCCCCTCGTGCAGCCGGCGCTGGATCGCGACCCGGTCATCCGCGCCGTCGTCGACGCCGAGCGCTAGCGCTTGGCGCAGACCGGCTCGTACGGCAGGCCGGGCACGTACTGGGCCCATTCGGCCGGGGTCACCTCGCGGCCGAGCATCGCGCAGACGGAGGTGAAGGCGTCCGGGGACAAGGCGACGTCCCACACTTTGACCAGCGAGTCGTATCCGCCGCTCACCAGGCGGGTGCCATCCCGGCTGTAGGCCAGCGACGACACCTCCGACGCGTGCGCGGCGATCAAGGCGCCTGAACGCCACGGACAGCACGATGGTGGTCTCGTCGCCCACGTTGAGCGGGGCGCGGGCGGCGCGTCCGGTCCGCGCGTCCCACAGGTGGACGTCGCCGCCCAGCCCGCCGCCGGCCAAGAGGGTGCCGTCGTGGTTGAAGGCCACCGCGAACGACCCGCCGGCGTGGCCGGTCAGGACCGCGCGGCCCGGGTTGGCCAGGACGTTCAGCAGGCTCGCGCGCGCCTCGTCCGTCGGGCCAATCCGCCAGGACATCGCGGACAGGGGCGGATCGTTGGTGGTCAGCGCGCTCTGCGCCGACAGCTGCCGCGACAGCGCGGTGTCGCGCTGCGCGTCGATCGCGTTGCGGGCGGCGGCGGCCAGGAGGGCGGCGGTGGACGTGGCCACCAGTGACGTGACCAGCAGGCTCACCAGAGCCCGTCGCGTCCACCTGGCCCGGCGGTCCGATCGGAGCCCGGCGGCGAGGAAGCCCGAAGCGGTCGCGGAGATCGGCTGGCCCGCGTCGCGCAGGTTCGCCAGCCGCGCCAGCCGCTCACCCCGGTACAGGTAAGCCGCGCCGCGCTGCCGTCGGTCCCACAGCCGGGCGTCGACCTCCAGCTGCTGCACCGCCAGCAGCCCGGTCCTGTCCTCCTCGATCCACCCGTGCAGCGGCGGCCAGCTCCGGATGAGCGCCTCATGAGTGAACTGGACGGAGTCGGCGTCGACGGTCACCAGCCGGGCCCGGACGAAATGGTCGAGCACCCGCCCGGTGCCGGTCGTCTCCTCCAGCGGCAGTTTGCGCGCGGTGTCGGGGCCGTCGCTGCCCAGGCGGACCAGCCGGGTCAGCAGGTCCCTGGGGGCCCGCTGTTCGTCGGCGTCGAGCGCGTCGAAGGCGGTGTCGGCGCTCTGGGCGAGGGAGCGCATGATGCCGCCGGTCCGCCGGTAGCCGGCCAGGGTCAGGGTCGCGCCCTGCCGGTGGTCCCACGTCTCGCGCAGGGCGTGCGACAGCAGGGGCAGCACGCCGGCCGGTTCGGCTTCGGCCGTACCGCTGCTCGGGTCCTCCATCAGCAGGTCGACCAGGCCTTCCTGGAAGGTCAGGCCGGTTGTCCTGGCGGGTCCTTCGATGGCTTCGCGTAATCCGTCCCGGTTCATCGGCGTGACGACCAGGGGGCGGCGCAAGGCGGGGACGAGGGCGGGGTGGCGGGTGCAGTGGCCGAAGAAGTCCGCGCGCACCACCACGATCACCGGCCGGCCGTCGGCCTCCAGCGTGGTCAGCAGGTCGACGAACTGGACCCGTTTCGCCTCGTCGGGGCAGGCGGTGAACAGCTCCTCGAACTGGTCGACGATGATCGGCGCGGTCGGGCCCCCCCGCGCCAGCCGCCGCAACAGGGTGGCGACCGGTTCGGGGCCGGGCCGTGTCAGTACGGGTTCGATGCCGTGCAGCCGGGTGAGCGAGGCGATCAGCCCGGCCCGGACCAGCGACGACTTGCCCGCCCCCGACGGACCGGTCACCACCAGCAGCCCCCCTTCGCCGGTCCGGTCGAGGAGTTCGGCGGTCATGGCGTCCCGCCCGAAGAACAGGTCGGCGTCGGCCGCACCGAACGCCTCCAGCCCGCGATACGGGCACGGGCCGGAGGACTGCGGCCGCCCGCTGGTGCGCAGCGCCGCCCGCGCGTACTCGAACTCCTCGCTCTGGCGGCGCAGCCGTTCGTACGCCTCGTCCCACGCCTCGCGCGTGTCCAGCCCCTCCGGCAGTGACAGCCGCCCATCGCGGACGCCTCGGAAAGCCGGCTCTTGGCCTTGTCGTACGGCAGCAGCAGCGCCCCCGCGCAGGCCAGCGCGACGAACCTGTTGGGGATGCGCAGGCAGATGATGTCGGACGTCGGGCCGGCCAGCCAGTCGGACCGGCCGGCGGCCCTTTTCATGGCGGCCGTCGTCCGGGTGGAGAAGTAGAACGTGCAACTGAGTCCGGCGCAGGTGACCCGCCCCGCTTTGTCGGAGGAGGCGTGCGTCGGTGCGGAGGAGATCGTGGTGAGCAGTGCGGCGGTGATGAGGACCAGGGCGGGTGTGCGAGCGCGCATGGGAGCTCCCAGGAGAGGGGATGTGATGTACCGCCACCCTGTGATCCCCTCCGACTGTCCGGCCAGGGGGGCCGGACGCTCTGGTCGTCGGTTTCTCCTTCCCGCCAGGTCAGGGGTGCTGTCCGGCGGCGCCGGACACCTCCGTGTGAACGCGGCGCGGTCGGCGGTGTCAGGGAGGGTGTGTGCTCTTGGCCACTGCGGAAGATCCAGGGCCTTGGTCGGGCAGTGGGAACCAGCCGTCATTCCCGATTCGTTCCAGCACCGTGAAGAGGCGTGCACACCTGGGAAGGAGACGCCGGACAAGCGGTGAATCGGTACCTGTCACCGGGTTGGAAGCGAAGCCAAGACCAGGGCGCCCGCACCCCGCGCTCTCTCCCCCGCGCCCCGCCGGGGCGCCCCGCTGTCCCGTACGAGGACGTCCCGTACCAGGACGCCGGCCCGGCGGGCACCCGCGGGGTCGTCCCGCGGGTGCTCAGGCGGGTGCCTCTGTCAGGCGCCGACGTAGGCCGCGAGGTGCTCGCCGGTGAGGGTGGAGCGGGCGGCGACGAGGTCGGCGGGCGTGCCCTCGAAGACGACACGGCCGCCGTCGTGGCCCGCGCCGGGACCGAGGTCGATGATCCAGTCGGCGTGCGCCATGACCGCCTGGTGGTGCTCGATGACGATGACCGACTTGCCGGAGTCGACGAGCCGGTCGAGCAGGCCGAGCAGCTGCTCGACGTCGGCGAGGTGGAGACCGGTGGTCGGCTCGTCGAGGACGTAGACGCCGCCCTTCTCGGCCATGTGGGTGGCCAGCTTGAGCCGCTGCCGCTCGCCGCCGGACAGCGTGGTGAGCGGCTGGCCGAGGCTGAGGTAGCCGAGCCCGACGTCGGCGAGCCGGTCGAGGATGGCGTGCGCGGCCGGTGTGCGCGCCTCGCCCGCGCCGAAGAACTCCCTCGCCTCGATCACCGGCATCGAGAGCACCTCGCTGATGTCGCGCCCGCCGAGACGGTAGTCAAGCACCGAGGCCTGGAACCGCCTCCCCTCGCACTCCTCGCAGGTCGTGGCGACCCCGGCCATCATCGCGAGGTCGGTGTAGATGACACCGGCGCCGTTGCAGCCGGGGCAGGCCCCCTCGGAGTTGGCGCTGAACAGCGCCGGCTTCACGCCGTTGGCCTTCGCGAACGCCTTGCGGATCGGGTCGAGCAGCCCGGTGTAGGTCGCCGGGTTGCTCCGCCGCGAGCCGCGGATCGCGCCCTGGTCGATCGACACCACCCCTGCCCCGGCGGGGATCGACCCGTGCACGAGCGAGCTCTTGCCGGAGCCGGCCACGCCGGTGATCACGGTGAGCACCCCGAGCGGGATGTCGACGTCGACGTCGCGCAGGTTGTGCGCCGACGCGCCGCGGATCTCCAGCGCGCCGGTGGACGTCCGCACCTTCTCCTTGAGGGCGGCCCGGTCGTCGAAATGGCGGCCGGTGACGGTGCCGCTGGCCCGCAGCCCCTCGACGGTGCCCTCGAAGCAGACGGTGCCGCCCGCCGTACCGGCGCCGGGGCCGAGGTCGACGACGTGGTCGGCGATCACGATCGTCTCCGGCTTGTGCTCCACGACGAGCACCGTGTTGCCCTTGTCCCGCAGCCGCAGCAGCAGGCCGTTCATCCGCTGGATGTCATGGGGGTGCAGGCCGACGGTGGGCTCGTCGAAGACGTAGGTGACGTCGGTGAGGGAGGAGCCGAGGTGGCGGATCATCTTGACGCGCTGCGCCTCGCCGCCCGACAGCGTTCCCGAGGACCGGTCGAGCGAGAGGTAGCCCAGCCCGATCTCCACGAACGAGTCGAGGGTGTGCCGCAGCGCGGCGAGCAGCGGCGCCACCGACGGCTCGTCGAGGCCGCGGATCCACTCGGCCAGGTCGCTGATCTGCATCGCGCACGCGTCGGCGATGTTGATCTCGCCGATCCGCGACGACCTGGCCGCCTCGCTGAGCCGGGTGCCGTCGCACTCGGGGCAGACGGTGAAGGTGACCGCCCGGTCCACGAACGCCCGGATGTGCGGCTGCATCGCCTCCCGGTCCTTGGACAGGAACGACTTCTGGATCTTCGGGATCAGCCCCTCGTAGGTGAGGTTGACGCCGTCGACCTTCACCTTGACCGGCTCCTTGTAGAGGAAGTCGTGCAGCTCCTTCTTGGTGTACTTGTTGATCGGCTTGTCCGGGTCGACGAGGCCCGACTCGGCGTAGACCCGTACGGTCCAGAAGCTGTCCGACTTCCAGCCGGGGATGGTGAACGCGCCCTCGGCGAGCGACTTGGAGTCGTCGTAGAGCTGGGTGAGGTCGATGTCGGAGACCGTTCCCTGGCCCTCGCAGCGCGTGCACATGCCGCCGACGCGGGTGAAGGTCGCCTTCTCGGTCTTGCGGGCGCCGCGTTCGACCGTGATCGCGCCGCTCGCCCGGACCGTGGGGACGTTGAAGGAGAAGGCCTGGGGAGAGCCGATGTGCGGCTGACCGAGCCGGCTGAAGAGGATGCGCAGCATCGCGTTGGCGTCGGTGGCGGTGCCGACCGTGGAGCGGACGTTGGCCCCCATCCGCTGCTGGTCGACGATGATCGCGGTCGTCAGCCCGTCGAGGACGTCGACCTCGGGCCGCGCCAGCGTCGGCATGAAGCCCTGCACGAAGGCGCTGTAGGTCTCGTTGATCAGCCGCTGCGACTCCGCGGCGATCGTGCCGAACACCAGCGAGCTCTTGCCCGAGCCGGAGACACCGGTGAACACCGTCAACCGGCGCTTCGGGATCTCGACGCTGACGTCCTTGAGGTTGTTCTCGCGCGCGCCGTGCACGCGGATCAGATCGTGGCTGTCGGCATCGTGCGGCGCAGGCGACTGCGTGTCCGTCCTCGGGGCCATGCTCATCGTGTCTCCATCTGTTAAGCGGACCGCCTTCGCGGTCTCCGTCGGCGTCGCCTGGCTCGATCTAACCAGCTTTGAGCAGTACGTCTGGTTTTTCCTCTTGATCGGGAAGGGGGCCGCGACGGCCCGCCGCCCGCCTCGCCGACGGCACCGGCCGGGGTCGGGCCCGGCGCGAGAACCAGGGCCTCCGCCCGGCTTCAGCCTGCTTTCAAGCGTTACGGCTCGTTCTGGTTCGCTTCTTCATGCTTCGGCTCGTGGAGCGGCCAGAACGGGCCGTCAGGGCGGCCGGGGCGTCATGCGGGAGGAAGATCGCGTGAACGGTGATGTCCATGGTGGTCACGCTAGGTGCGGCCCGGGGGGCGGCGCTTCTCGAATCCTGATCGGTCCGGGCGCCTTATACCGATACCGGGCGCGGATACGCCGAGAGTCCGGTTCCGACTCGCGCCGGTGGGCGCTGATCGGTTCCGGACTCCTCGCGGGCCCTCACCCCCTGTAAGGGTGAGAACCCTCCTCATGTGGCGCGGTGGCCGAGGACCCGCGTCGTTCGTACCCGGAGGCGGGCCTTCCGGCCCGCGTCACATGAGGCTCAGGCCCTGGTGCCCTTCTTGCCCTGCATGTTGGCAACGACGCTCACGCAGATGACCGCCATGATCAGCTGCACCACGAAGGTCAGCCACGCCCTGTCCGCGAAGCCCAGCAGGTGGGCGATGGCGGTACCGGCGAGGGCGGCCACGATGCCCGCGAAGATGGTGGGAACCCACCCGATGTCCTGGCGGCCCGGAAGCAGCAGCCGGCCGAGGCCGCCGGTGATCGCACCGACGATGATGGCGCTGATGATGAACGTGATCATTATGATCTCCCTGTTCGGGCAGGTCTTCACTGTCGACGGTGAAGCTAGGGGGCCGTGGTTGACACGACCTTGACATCGCGTATACGCCGATGACCTGCCTGTATGAGGCGGGCGAATCGATGGCGGGACGTGCCCGGAACGGGTAAACAACAGTTCTTGAGTTGAGGGCACTGGACCCTCCTCTGCTTGCACGCTCGCTGCCTGCGAACTGCGTCTTCTTCCGTTTGCTGGATCGATCACCATATGTCGAAGTAACTTCACTCTCCGTGAAGTTTTTGTCGCAGGAGTGATGAGACGGCGGTGCGGGTGAAGTCGAGAGGTGTGGGTTGGCGCTGGGAGTCGTACGAGATCTACGCGAGCATCGAGCCCCTAACAGCGAAGAAGATCTTGCCGCCTTCGAGATCGATGTCCTGGCGGGGTTCGTGCTGGCTCGCGCGTCAGCCGGGCTGACCGACAGCACCATCGGCCGGCGAGTTGCTGCGGGGAATGGCCGCCGGGCGGCGGCGGGACGATCGCGGCACGTCGGGCGGTGATGAAGCTGTCGGGTGCAGCGCTCCTGGGCCTTCTCGACGGTGGTGATCGTCTGGGTCTCGCCCCGGAAGCCCTTCCCGGTGAGGCCGCCGCGTCCGGTGCGGCAGGTCAGGGCGGGTCGGCAGGCTCCGACTCCGGCTCCGGCCGAGTCGACATCGCCGTAGGTCGTGGACGGTCCCGGGAGCAGGCGGTCCCGGCCGGACGGCCGGGACCTTTGCGGATCTTCCTACTTGGGGCACCGGTTGGCGACGCAGAGTGGCAGGCCTCCGCCGCCGCCCTCGCCGTTGCTCCAGCCCCCGGGGTCGCCCGGGATGGGCGGGGCGGGGTCGCCCGGCATGGGGATGACGATGCCGGATCCGGCGGCCCCGTTGTTGGTCCAGGCCCGGACGCCGCCCTGGTCGTCGAGGACGAGGTAGTCGGCCCGGCGGTCGCCGTTGAGTTCGGCCAGTTCGATCTGGCTCCGCGGCGCGCCGACGCCCGAGGCGATCTCGCCGCGCGACAGCCAGGGCGAGCCGGTGCCGCCCCGGTTGTTCACCCAGGCGCGGATCTGCCCCTGGTCGCCGATGACCAGGTAGTCGTCGCGGCGGTCGCCGTTGACGTCGGCGAAGGTCACGGTGTTCCCGGCGGCCCCGACGCCCGAGGCGATCTCGCCCTGGTGGACCCAGCCGTCGGCCGCGGTGTTGAACCACGCCCTGACCCGGCCCTGGGCGTCGACCACGAGGTAGTCGTCGCGGCCGTCACCGTTGACGTCGCCGAATCTGACCTGGTCGCGGGCCCCGGCGCCGGAGGCGATCTCCCCTTGCGAGGTCCAGCCCGTCTCGGTGTTGAACCACGCCCTGACCTGGCCCTGCTCGCCCAGCACCAGGTAGTCGTCGCGGTTGTCACCGTTGACGTCGGCGAACCTGATCTGGTCGCCGGGCGCGGCGCCCGAGGCGATCTCTCCCTGCCAGGCCCAGGTGGAGCCGGTGTTGTGCCAGGCGCTGACCTGGCCCTGACTGCCGACCACGAGGTAGTCGTCGCGGCCGTCGCCGTTGACGTCGGCGAATCTGACCTGGTGGCGGGGTGCGCCAGCGGAAGCGATCTTGCCCTGCCAGCCCCAGGGGTCGGGGCGGTCGTAGCGTTCGTTCAGCCAGGCCGAGACGCTGCCGTCGTTGCCGACGACCAGATAGTCGGCGCGGGCGTCGCCGTTGACGTCGGCCAGGATCACCTGCGTGCGTTGCGCGCCGACGCTGGAGGCGACGTCGCCCTGGTAGATCCATGGCCGGCTGCCGCCGACGTCGTTGAGCCAGCCGCGGATCTGGCCCCAGTCCTGGACGACCAGGTAGTCGTCACGGCCGTCGCCGTCCAGGTCCGAGAAGCGCACCTGCGTCTGAGTGGCGCCCACCCCGGAGGCGATCTCGCCCCGGTAGCTCCACCCGCCGCCGACGCCGAGGTTGTTCAGCCAGGCCTTGACCCTGCCCTGGTCGTCGACGACCAGGTAGTCGGCCCGGCCGTCGAAGTCGACGTCGGCCAGTCGCACCTGGTCGCGGGTCGCGCCGACGCCCGGCGCGATCTCGCCCTGGGAGGTCCAGCCCGTCGAGGTCCGGAGCCAGGCTCTGACCCGGCCCTGGTCATCGACCACGAGGTAGTCGTCGCGGCCGTCACCGTTGACGTCGGCGAAGCGGACCTGGTCGCGCGGGGCCGAACCGGAGGCGATCTCGCCCGCGTAGTCCCAGCCGCCGCCCTGTGCGGCGCGGTTGTTGTACCAGGCCTTCACCTGGCCTTGGTCGCCGACCACGAGGTAGTCGTCGCGGCCGTCGCCGTTGACGTCGGCGAAGCGGACCTGGTCGCGGGTCGCGCCGACGTCCGCGGAGATCTTGCCGACGTAGTTCCAGCCCTCGACGACGGGGCCGCTCGGCGGCGGGCCGGGGGGCGGCGGCGGAGGGCTGGCCGGATCGGGGCGGCACGGCCCGGGGTCGCCCGGGAGTGCGGGCATGATCAGGCCTTCGGCCATCGCGGCGTTGATCGCGCCGTGGTAGGCGTCGGCCATCTTGCGATAACCGTTGTTGTTGGGGTGCAGCGAGTCCGCCAGGTCGGCCGCGGTGAGGTTGAGACTGCCGTTGCCGACCAGCCTGACCCGCCTGCCCTCGGCGCGGAGCGTGTTGACGATGGTCGGCAGGTAGGCGTTGTACGTCCCGATCCGCGCGTTGACCGTCTGGTTCGTCGAGGGCACGAGGCTGGAGACCAGGACGGTCGTCGTCGGGGACAGGTCGGTGATCTTGCGGACCAGCTTGGCGAGCCGGTTGCGGGCCGCGACGACGTCGCTGTCGTTGGCCAGGTCGTTGGTCCCGATGTGCAGGACGACGACGTTGGGCCGGTAACGGTTGATCGCGCAGTCGGCCGCCAGGCTGTCGATTTGGTCGATCCACCAGCGGGGATGCCCCTCGTGGTCGGTGTCGGGGATGGAGCCCTGCCCCGAGTCCTTGGAGCCGACGAAGTCCAGTTCGCTCGTGTCGTCCTGCAGCAGGCTCCACAGGCGGGCGCGGTAACCGACGCCGCCGGGGGAACCGCCGACGCCGTGAGTGATGGAGTCGCCCAGCGGCATCACGCGCAGCGCGGTCGTCGGGCGGACCCAGCCGCGCCGGACGGCCTCGTTCCAGATGCCCAGGTTGAAGGAGTTTCCCTGGGTGCTGCCCACCGCGCCGCTGACCTTGTTGAGCAGGGCCGAGACGGCGGGCCAGTTCTTGAACCAGTCCGCGGCGCTCTTGAAGTAGCCACCGATCTTCGTGAAGGCGCCGCTCCAGGTGGTGCCCGCGGAGAACGGGCCGAGCCACGCCTCCCAGGCGGCCTGGGCGAGGCCGTTCATCACGGCGACGATCGCCGCCCGCTTCCAGAACTCCGCGTCGGTCAGCTCTCCGGAGTGCAACCGCAGGATCAGCGCGGAGAGCAGGTTGCTGATCACGGTGCTGAGGAACGCGCAGGCGGGCGCGGAGATGACCGCCCCCACACCCGTGGAGTTCAGGGTGAGCACACACGCCAGCCGGAGGATGACACCCCCGGCGTAGGCGACGGAGGTCAGGATCGCCCGCTCCCACCAGTTCAGATCGGTGGCGGCCACCTCCGACTCGATCGTGAGTGACAGGCCGGCGCTCGTGAGGGTGAAACTGCCGTCGAAATCAGGCGGGTCGACGACGGCCCCCGGCAGATTAACGGGGTGCTTTTCGGACTCCTCCCTGATCGTGTCGCTGAGCAGGTCGTTGCGCCCGTTGATCTCGTTCACCCAGATGGCGACCTCGGCCCGGTCGGTGCCTTCGGGTATCGGGATCGCCAGCGTGACCGTGGTGGTGGCGGCCTGCGCGGCCGGGACGAAACCCACTTGGAGCAGCAGCGTCAGGACGACGAGCAGGGATAAGGCGAAGCGGCCGGATTTCGGCACAGTTCCTCCATCTGTCAGGAGATGCAGGGTGATCAAAACCCGCCTGCCTCTGGGATCAATGACAGGCGGGTGAACGGCCGAATATGATTTGGCGAGTGTTCGGTGGCCCCGGATTCACCCGGTGAGCCTGGTGGGGGTGCCACCGCAATACGGCGGAAATGGGCTGCGGTCGCTCGAATCCGCAGGTCGGACAGTGAGGCCGAGGGCGGGTGAATGACCGCGCCCAGCCTGGGACCGGATTGCGGTCCGCATGGTTGCCGATGCGTCTACCAGCGAAGATATTGCTCGGTTGACCGGGCAAAGCCAAAATTCTGTTTGGTCTGCGGCCCACCGCGGCATGTTTCTGCCGTATTCCTCTGGCACCCTAGTGTCTCGTCTCGTTTGACCTGCTCGGTGTCTCGCCTGATTCGCTCGGCTACGCGTTGACTGAGCAGGTCAGGTGAGACGCAGAGCACACCAACCACAACTCTTAAGGAGCGACTTGTGAGTTCCCGGCATTCTTGATCGGCCATGGCACACGCCTTCCGGCCTGTGAGCTGTGCCTTCTCCGCGATCTGTGGAACGGGACACCGCATTGAAGGTGCTTCGGGGTTTCTGAGGTTCCGTCACCCGTGTTGCTCATCGTGCGGCTGCGATGAAGGCGGGAATCGAGCGGCGCGCGTTCTTGTCGGTGCTCGCCGGCATGATCCGTCCATGCCGGCTCCGGATGTCTCATCGATCGCGTCCTTCTGGGATGCCGCCGCCCCTTCCTTCGACGACGAAGCCGATCACGGCCTTCGTGATCCCCGGGTCAGGACCGCATGGGCACGGCGACTACGCTTCTGGCTGCCCGGCCCCCGGCCGATGTCTTGGACCTGGGCTGTGGCACCGGCTCGTTGTCGCTGCTGCTCGCCCAGCAGGGACACCGCTCGGTTGGGATGGACCTGTCGCCGCGCATGGTCGAACAGGCCCGCCACAAGCTCACCAAGGCCGGCTTCGACGCCGCGGTACTGGTGGGCGACGCGAGCGATCCCCCGGCACGGGCGGGGCACTCCTTCGACGTGATCCTCGCCCGCCACCTGCTGTGGACCCTTCCCGCACCCCAAAAAGCCCTGCACCGCTGGGTGAGCCTGCTGCGCCCGGGAGGACGGCTGGTATTCATCGAGGGGAGATGGGACAACCCTGCAGACGATCAGTTCTATGCCGCAGGGTCCGAAGCACTGCCCTGGCTCGGCGGGGTGAGCGTCGAGCGTCTCCTCCAAGCCCTGCGGCCACTCGCCGCCGACCTGCGCACCGAGCCGCTCACCGACCCCGACCTGTGGGGCCGCCCGATCCACGACGAGCGGTACGCCATCATCGCCCACCCGCAGCCGACCACGAGTTCCAGCGAACCCAAGGGGTGAGACACCAATCGAAGCTGAAAACCTCCGAGTTCTCCTTGAAGAACCTTCAGTTCGGCCGAACTCACGGCGGACGTGCCGGTAAGACTCGTGTCACCGGGCACACGCGACCGGGTTCGCCCAGCTCGGCGGCCCCTGCTCGCCGGCGGGGAGCCGGTCTGCGGCGGCTACGGGTTGTTTTCGCGTCGGGACGGCGGGGTGAGCCCGCGCCGGCGGACGGCCCGGCGCTCATCTCCCCCCGCTCACCGCGCCGGGCCGCCACCGACGTCCTCCCTGCCCGTACGGCACTAACCTGGGGGCACTTTTTCGCATTGGGTTTTGTGTCGGGTGAGGAGCCATTTGATGTCGCCGGTTCTGGAGAGTACGGCTCGCGCGCTGCTGCGCAGGATCGCGGTGGAGCAGGCCCAGGGACGCCTGCCCTCGCTGACCGCCGCGGTGGTGCGCGACGGGGAGCTCGCCTGGTTCGGCGCGCGGGGCCGGGTGGAGGGGATCGCCCCCACCCCCGTCACCCAGTACCGCATCGGCTCGATCACCAAGAGCCTGGTCGCCGCCGTGGTGATGCGCCTGCGCGACGAGGGGAAGGTCGACCTGCTCGACCCGGTCGGCAAGCACGTCCCCGGCCTCCAGGCCGGGGACGTGACCGTCGCCCAGTTGCTGTCGCACACCTCGGGGCTGAGCGCGGAGTCGCCGGGCCAGTGGTGGGAGCGGACCCCGGGTGTGCCGGTCGCCGAGCTCGTCGCCGGGCTCGGCCCCGAGGCGGCCAAGCACCGGCCCGGGCGCCGCTACCACTACTCCAACGTGGGATTCGCCCTGCTGGGCGAGCTGGTGGCCCGGCACCGCGGCGTGAGCTGGGCCCAGGCCGTGCACGAGGAGATCCTGTTGCCGCTGGGCATGCACGACACCACCACGCGCCCGCGCGCCCCGCACGCCACCGGCTACGCCGTGCATCCCTGGGCGGACGTGCTGCTGCCCGAACCCGAGCACGACGCGGTCTCCATGGCCCCGGCCGGGCAGCTGTGGTCCACCCCCGCCGACCTCGCCCGGTGGGCGGCGTTCGTGGCCGGCGACACCGGGGACGTGCTCGCCCCCGACACCGTGGCGGAGATGCGCGAGCCCGCGACCGTCGACGACGGCGACGCCTGGACCGGCGGGTACGGCCTGGGCCTGCAGCTGGCCCGCGCGAACGGCCGCCGCCTGGCCGGTCACACCGGCTCCATGCCGGGCTTCCTGGCCACGGTGTGGGCCGACCCGTCCGACAAGGTCGGCGTGCTGTTCACCGCCAACTCCACCGCGGGCGTGAGCCGGAACCTGCTGACCGACCTGCTGGCGATCCTCGACCAGCACGAGCCGCGCCTGCCCGCCGAGTGGGAGCCCGTCGCCGACACCGCGGGCCTGCTGGAGCTGGCCGGTCCTTGGTACTGGGGGCCCAGCGCGTACGCGCTGCGGCTGCTGCCCGAGGGCGGCGTCTCCCTCACCCCGGTCGGCGGCGCGGGACGGGCCTCGCGGTTCACCGCCCAGGCCGACGGGACCTGGCTGGGGCTGGACGGCTACTACGCGGGCGAGACCCTGCGGGTGGTCCGCAGGCCCGACGGCTCCCTCAGCCACCTGGACCTCAACACCTTCGTCTTCACCCGCACCCCCTACGACCCGGAGGCGGAGGTGCCCGGCGGGGTGGACGAGGGCGGCTGGCGCAGCTGAGCGGCGAGCGCGGCGGCCGGGCCGACGGTCCCGGCGTACAGGACCTCCACCCGGTGCACCACACGCGGTGAGCTCAGCGGCACCCCTCTCGCCGCCCCGGTCACCCCGGCCGCCTCGGCGGCCACGGACGCGGGCAGCAGGACCAGCCCGTGCCCGGCGGCGACCAGGTTCAGCACCGTGCGCACGTCCTCGCCGTCGTAGCGGGACGCGGCGCGGAACCCGCCCCCGCCGGCCAGCTCGCGCAGCCGCTCCACCGGTACGGCGACCGGCGCCCGCAGCCACAGGGCGTCGGTCAGATCGGCCAGGTCCAGGCCGCGCCGGTGGGCGAGCGGGTGGCCTGAGGGCAGGAGCACCGCCAGTTCCTCCTCGGCGACCCCGAAGCCCGACAGCGGTCCCACGTCGGGCAGCCGCAGCGGGTCGCTGGGGGCGGCGATCCCGTCGACCAGGCCGAGACCGGCCGCGCCCGAGGCGACCTCGGCGGCGACGCGCTCGCGGGAGATTGTACGGAGCCCGCACCCCGGCGGCAGGCTCCGCACGATCGCCGGGAGGCAGGACAGCGGGGAGGCGACCAGCTCCAGCCGCCCGGCCGGTCCCGAGGCGGCGCGCAGCACGTCCGCGCGGGCGGCCCGGTGGCGCAGCAGCAGCGGCCCGGCGTGTTCCAGCAGGCGCTCCCCCGCGCGGGTGGGCTCCACCGGGCGGCGGTGCAGCAGAACCAGGCCCAGATCGGCCTCCAGCGTGGCGATCTGCTGGGAGACCGCCGACTGGGTGTAGCCGAGCTCGGTGGCGGCGGCGGAGAAGGACCGCAGCCCGGCCACGGTGACGAATGTGCGCAGCATATGCGGGTCCACGGTGTATCAGTATCGCTTATCGGCCCACCGGTAATCATCGTTGGCGCTTACCCGGCCGCCGGGGTCAGGATCGGGGCATGACCACCGCGAGGATCGCCCTGGTGGGCGACAAGTCACCGTCCGTCCGGTCCCACGCCCGCATCCCCGTACTGCTCGAAGCACTGCGCGAGCGCGACGGGCTGGCGCTGGACGCCTACTGGATCCCCACCACCGAGGCCACCGGCCTGGAGGGCTTCGACGGCGTCTGGATGGTGCCCGGCAGCCCGTACCGCAGTGAGGCCGGCGCGGTGAACGCCGCCCGCACCGCCCGCGAGCACCGCGTCCCGTTCCTGGGCACCTGCGGGGGTTTCCAGCACACCCTGCTGGAGTACGCGCGCAACGTCCTGGGCCTGCCCGTCGCGCACGCCGAGAACGACCCGGGCGCCGAGGACTTCCTGCTGCTGCCGCTGGCGTGCTCGCTGGCGGGTCACGAGGACGCCGTCCGTCTGACGCCGGGATCGCTCGCCGAGAAGATCGTCGGCACCGAGAGGACGGTGGAGAGATACTCCTGCGCCTTCGGGCTCAACGCCGACTACGTGCCCGCCCTGGAGGCGGGCGGGCTGCGCTTCACCGGCCACGACGAGGCGGGGCTGGTACGGGTCCTGGAGCTGCCCGGCCACCCGTTCTTCCTGGCCACCCTCTTCCAGCCGGAACTGGCCGGGGACGGCAGCCGCCCGCACCCGATCGTCACCGGCTTCGCCTCGGCCTGCGTCGCCCACGCCGCCTCCTCCGCGCGGGCGTGACCACCGCCCCGTTTCACGCGGGGGGTGCGTGGAGGAGGTACGCGGACGCTTCGGCGGGGGCCGAAGCGTCCGGCGTCTAGCCTTCCGATCGCCGCCGAGCCACGGGGCGCCGCACCGCGCGATCCCCGGCGGGAGAAGGGGTCTCCACCCCGTGGAAACCCTGAAGAACCCCGGAGAACCAGGGCGATCAGGGATAACCAAGGAGAACCGATGACATCCGATCCGCTGGTTCTGAGCCGGCCCGCCGAGATACGGGCCGTGCTGGCCGATTCCCGTTTCACCGTCGACCCCGTACCGCGCCCGCCGTTCGCGCTGACCGTGGCGTGGCTGCGCGGAGCGGTCGGCCGCTTCGCGGAGGGGGCGGCGCACGCCGGGCGCAGGGCCGCGGCGGAGGCGGTGCTGGCCGGGCTGGACCCGGACACGCTGCGCGCCGAGGCGTTCCGGCTCGCCTCGCGAGACGCCGGTCCTCCCGCCTGTCCCCCGGAACTGGTTCCGGTGCTGGTCCTCGCCGTCGCCCTGGGGGTACGGGCCGAGGACGGGCCGGAGGCCGTGGAGGCCGTCGCGGCGATCGCCCCGGCCTACCTGCCCGGGACGGGACCGGCACCCGGGCCCGGTGAGGCGGGATCCGGCACGGCCGACGAGGGGCTGGTGCGGCTCGCGCGCCTGCTGGGCGACCCGGCCCCGGAACGGCTGGCCGTGGTGGCGGGGCTGCTCGCCCAGGCGTACGGCCCGACGACCGGTCTGGTCCGCGCCGCCCTGGCCGCCGCGACGGCGCGGTCCACGGCCGGAGCGAGTGCCGCCGGGTCGCGCGGGAGCGGGACGTGGACGGTGGAGGAACTGCTGGACGAGACCCTGCGCCGCGATCCCCCGGTCCGTACGCTGCGCCGCAGGGCACCCGGCGACGGGAGAACCGTGGTACTCGACGTCGCCGCGGCCGGCCAGGACCCCGGAACCGTCCGGACCCCCGAGACGAGCCGGGACCCCGAGACCGGCCGGGACCCCGAAATCGGCCGGGTCCCGGCGACCGGTCAAAACCCCGGGACCGGCCACGACCCCGGGACCGGCCAAGCCCCTGAGACGGCCCGCCGCGCGGTCCTCGCGCGTACGGAAGGCGAGCCGGAGTACCTGACGTTCGGGGCGGGGCCGCGTGCCTGTCCGGGCAGGCGGGTCGCGCTGGCCCTGGCGGCCGGGGCGGTCGAGGCGGCGACCCGATGACGTTCGCGCGGTTCAGGGCGCTGCACCACGCGGACGAGCCGCTGCTGCTTCCTTGCGCGTGGGATCACGCCTCCGCGGCGGCCCTGGCGCAGGCGGGGTTCGCCGCGATCGGGACGACGAGCCTGGGGGTGGCCGCCGCGGCGGGCAAACCGGACGCCGGGCGGGCGACGCGGGAGGAGACGCTCGCGCTGGCACGGACGATCACGGGGCTGGGCGTCCCGGTGACGGTGGACATCGAGGCCGGGTTCGCCGAGGCCCCCGGCGAGGTCGCCGACCTGGTGGCGGAGCTGGCGGGGCTGGGAGTGGCGGGGATCAACCTCGAAGACGGCCGCGGCGACCGCCTGGCCGATCTCCCGGCACAGACCCGGCTGGTCGCGCTGGTCAAGCGACGGGTTCCCGAGGTGTTCCTCAACGCGCGTACCGACGCGTTCTGGCTGGGCCTGCCCGATGCCCGGACCCTGGCGCTGGAGAGGGTCCGGGCCTACGCGGAGGCGGGGGCCGACGGGGTCTTCGTGCCGGGCGCGAGCACCGAGCGGGATATCGAGGCGCTGGTGGCCGGGGCCGGGGTGCCGCTGAACGTGCTCGTCCAGCCCGGTGTCCCGGTGCGGCGGCCGGCCGAGCTGGGCGTGGCCCGCCTCAGTTACGGGTCGCTGCTGTTCCGGGCGGCGTTGCGCGCGGCCGTCACCACGGCGCTGGCGGTGGCCCGGGGCGAACCGGTCATCGGCGACGTGCCGTCCTACGAGCAGGTCGAGGCGCTGCACCGGTACGGCTCACGCACCGGCGACGTCACCGACGGCACCGGCGGGACGGGTCGCCCCTGACGGCGGGCAACGGCTCCGCCGGTGGCGCCGGTACCGGTTCCCGGCGTGGTCGAGCACGCCGTGCCCTTCTGCCGAGCCGGGCCTTCCGTCCCCACGCGGCCTCGCCGTAACCCAAAGCGTGCAAGCCGTCGCTCAGGGTGTCCGAGCTTGGCCGCGGGGTGGACCGAGTCCGTCCGTGACCCTGTTGGACACCTCGGCGGCACGGATTGGCTGACGTTCACGGTGGTTGACCGGGGCGAACACGACCGGTGAGCCACGACGAGGAGCGACCGGCCTGGACGGGTCCCCGCGCGGACCCGTCCAGGCCGGAAGCCCAAATCCCCTGTTCCCGAAAAGTCGGCACATCCGGCCGGCCTGAACAACGGAGACCATCATGAACGCACGCCGCAGACTCGCCGCGACCCTCATCGCCACCCTCGTGGCCGCCGGTACGGCGTTGCTGACCGGCCAGCCGGCCCACGCCACGGAGACCTCGCCCGACGGCGTGCGCGTCTCCACGGCGGCCAACCCCTGCGGTATGTACCGGGACGGGGACGCCGCGATGTACAAGAACTGCACCAC
Source organism: Streptosporangium sp. NPDC002721 (assembly GCF_042888905.1). Lineage (NCBI taxonomy): Bacteria > Bacillati > Actinomycetota > Actinomycetes > Streptosporangiales > Streptosporangiaceae > Streptosporangium > Streptosporangium sp. NPDC002721. The sequence goes on along the minus strand of NZ_JBIAQI010000021.1, from coordinate 79,902 downwards.
GGTCAATGAGAGGATCTTCGTGACCTACTTCCTCGGCGGCAATCGGTACTACTGCGTGACCCCCGGTTCGACGGCCTACGTCGGGTCCTGGAACGGTACGTTCCGGGTCTACAACCGGGGCACCTGCTAACCGGCCATCACGCCAGGTCACGCCTGGCCGGGCCCGGGGGTCGGGCCGGGCGGCCGGTCGGGGTCGAGGCGCACGCGTTCGGGCGCCTCGGCCTCCGGCGTACCGGCGGGCGGGATCAAGTAGCGGCTACGTCCACATGAACGCCGCGAGCGGGCCTCCGGCGCGGGGCCCGCTAGGGAGCCGGCCGCGAGCGGGGCTCCCGTTCGGTGGGCGGCGCGGGAGGTCTCGCGTCGCGGCGGTTGGCGTGCACGCTCGTGATCGTGACGGTGATCAGGACCCCGATGATGACCGCTAGCGAGATCGGGGTGGGGATCTCCGGTACCCACGTCCAGATGCCGTGCGCCCAGTGCAGGACGAGCTTGATCCCGATGAAGGCCAGGATGACGCTGAGGCCGTGGTTCAGGTGCCGCAGCTTCGTCAGGACGCCCAGGAGCACGAAGTAGAGCGCCCGCAGGCCCAGCAGGGCGAAGGCGTTGGTGGCGAAGACGATGAAGGGGTCGTCGGTGACGCCGTACACCGCGGGCACCGAGTCGACGGCGAAGACGATGTCGGTGGCGAAGACGGCGACGATGGCCAGCGCCAGCGGGGTCAGGGCGCGGCGGCCGTTCTCGCGGACGACCAGGTGGGAGCCGCGGTAGTCGTCGGTGACCGGCATGAAGCGCCGCAGCAGCCGGATCGAGCGCATGGAGGAGATGTCGACCTTGTGCTGCTCCCCCTTCAGCGCGTCCTTGAGGATCTTCCAGGCGGTGACGATCAGTATCCCGCCGAACAGCAGGAACGCCCAGGTGCCGCTCTTCAGGACGGCCGCCCCCAGCGCGATGAAGATCGCGCGCAGCACCAGGGCCCCGACGATGCCGTACAGCAGGACCCGCTGAGCCAGTACGGAGGGGACCGCGAAGGCCGACAGCAGCAGCATGAACACGAACAGGTTGTCCACCGACAGCGACTTCTCCACCACGTAGCCGGTGAAGAACTCCATCCCCACCTCGGAGCCGAAGACCCCCCACACGTAGACGCCGAAGATCAGTGGCAGTGTCAGGTAGAAGATCGACCAGCCCACCGCCTCGCGCATCCGCACCTCGTGCGGGCGCCGGGTCAGCATGAAGTCCACGGCCAGCAGGGCCACCAGCGCGGCCACGGTGATCATCCAAAGTTTCGGCGAACCGATCGTCTCAAGCTCGGCCACCGACAGGAGCGTCTCGGCGGACATGCAACCTCCTCGAACGCGCTCGGCTGTTCGAGGTCTCCTTCACCCGTGCCTGTGGGTGGCCGCCCGAGGACGTCATGAAACGTCCGTACTGACCGGATCGGCTCTTGGAAGTACTCCCCTCGTCCTCCCAGGTTAGGCGGCCCCCCGAGCGGGGCCCCGCCCCGGGGGAGGCGTTTGACTATGGCCTGAGCTGCACGGATAGTGGAATTGATACGGATTGATACGGAGGGGAGTACCCACCGTCCGACACCTCGATCGTCATCACGGTCCCCGGTGACAGGGAGACCCGGCGGGGTGGCCCTCGCGCGACGCGAGGGTGTGGGAAGACCTTCGTCCTCGTCACATGATCACAGCGAGGCCGAGGGAGGACTCGATGTCGACCACCGCGCTTCTCGAAATTCTGCTGGGCGTGTTACTGACGATCTCCGCGATCGCCACCGTCGCCGTGCTGTGGCCGGGCAGGCCCCGGCCCCGGCTGCCGCTCCCCCCTGACCCGCCCCCCACCCGCCGTCCGCCGGAGACCGGCACGAGGCGCCCGGCCCCGGCGGGCCGGAGAGGCCGCGCACCGGTTTCGGCCAGAAGGTCGGGGGCGAGGCCGACCGGACCCGACCGGCGGGCCGTCTCCGGTCTCGGCCGGGAGGGCGAGGGTGAGCCCGGCCGGACCCGGCCGACGGGCCGTCTACGGTGACGGACGCACTCCGCCCGGCACCCGCCCCGAAGGCGAGGCGGACGCACTCCGCCCGGCACCGGCCCTGAAGACGAGGCGGACGCACTTCGCTCGGCACTCGCCCCCGAGACGAGGCGGACGCACTCCGCCCGGCGCCGTTCCCGAAGACGAGGCGGACGCTCTCACGTTCCGGGATGAGCGCTTTCCCGGAGGTTTTCCTGAGGAGTCGCCCGCGAGGCGAGCAGGGCCAGGGCGTGGTCGGTGGATGATCCCGGTTCGGCGGTGAAGATCGTCATGGTGAGGCCGGGGTCGCCTCGCAGGTCCATGCTCTCGTAGGCCAGGGCGAGATCGCCGACCACGGGGTGGTGGAAGTACTTGAGGCCGCCCGCGTGGGTGCGGACGTTGTGGGAACCCCAGCGGCGCCGGAAGTCGTCGCTGCGGGTGGACAGCTCGCCGACCAGGTCGCGCAGGTCCCTGTCGTGCGGGTCCCGGCCCGCGGCGGTGCGCAGGTTGGCCACGGTGGTGTCGGCGGTCAGGTCCCAGTCGGGGTAGAACCGGCGGGCGGCGGCGTCGAGGAAGGCGAACCGGGCCAGGTTGGGCGCGCCGGTCGGGTCGGCGTAGGCGTCGGCGTACAGCGCGCGGCCCAGGTGGTTCGCCGCGAGCAGGCCGGACCTGTTGTTCCCGACGATCGCCGGCCGGGTGGTGACGGAGTCGAGGGCCCATCGCGGGGAGCCCCCCGGCGCGGGCGCATGGCGGCCGCGGTGCCGTCGGCGGCCTGGGCGAGGTGGAACAGGTGACGGCGTTCGGCGTCGTCGAGGCGCAGGGCGCCGGCGATCGCGTCCAGGACACCGGCCGACACGCCCCCGAGCGCGCCGCGCTCCAGCTTGGCGTAATACTCCACGCTCACCCCGGCCAGCGCGGCCACCTCGCTGCGGCGCAACCCTGGGACACGGCGACGTCCCGCGTGGGGCACCCCGGCCCGCTCAGGGGTGATCTTGGCTCGCCGCGAGGTCAGGGACTCGCGGACTTCGGCACGGTTGTCCACCCCGCCACCGTACGACGGCGGCCGTGTGCCGAGGGATGCCCTGTCAGTACACCTATCGCCGGTGACTTCCTCCCGGCGCGCGGCGGGGATCTTCTTGGGGCATGAACCTCACCCCGCGACCGCGCCTCCGCCTCCGGGCGGGCGCGCCACCGGCAGCCCTCCTGGCCCTCCTGCCGGCCGTCCTGCTGACCGGCTGCTCGGCGGGCGGGTCGGGCGGCCCCGTCGCGATGCCCCCCCGCCGACCCGGTCTCCGCGACCACCACCACCGTCGCCGGCGCGTCCGGCGGCCTCGCCGATGCGGTGCGGGCCGATGCGGTGCGGGCCGATGCGGTGCGGATCGTGCTGCGTACCGGCGACGGGCTGGCGACGGCCACGCTCGCGGCCACGCCGGCGGCGCGCGGGTTCGCCGCGATGCTGCCCCTGCGGCTGACCCTGCACGACCCGATGGGGCAGGCGAAGTCGGGGCGGTTGCCGCACCGGATCGACATCCCCGGCGCCACCCGGGTCGTCGATCCCGACGTGGCCGGCATCTACTACTGGCCGCCGAGCGGGGTCGTCGCCATCGTCTACGACGACCTCGGCCGGTCCGTGCCCCCGCCCGGCATGGTCCGGCTCGGCTCCGTGGACAGGGGGCTGGACGCGCTCGCCCGCGCCGGGAACCGGTTCACGGTCTGGATCGACCGGGTCTGACGCCCGCTCGGGAAGGTCCCGGCGAGCGGGAGCCGCAACACGGCGGCGGCGACGTGAGCCGGTTCGGGTGGCGTCTCAGGCGAGGACCGTCGCGGCCAGGGCGAGGATCGAGGCGCCGAACACCACGACGTGCCGGACGTTCTGCAAGGTCCACGTCCAGGCGGGGAAACCGTCCTCGGCGGCCTTGAGCAGGGCCGGTACGTCGACGCTCGCCAGCTCCGGGTCGCCCTTGCGCAGGAAGGCGGCTCGCACGGACTTCTCGGCCGTCAGCTGGCTGTGGAGGATGAGGCCGTTCCCGGCCAGGACGAGGGACTGGAAGACCAGGGTCAGGGGGTGGGCCCAGCCGTCGCCGATCAGGTTGAGCGCGGCCAGGGTCACCATCACCGCGGCGACGGCGACCGGGGCGGCGGTCTCGTGGCCCCCGGCGTCGAACCTCATGCCGTTCTCGGCCAGGACGGTGGGCCGCACGTCCTGGCGTCGCAGTTCGGCCTGCGCGCCGGCCATGGCGGTGGCCCCGTAGCGGTGGCGTACCAGCGGGATGCTCACGAAGGCGGCGGCGACGAGCAGCTGCGTGGCGGCGACGAGGACGTTCACGGTGGGTCTCCTTGGTGGGTGCGCCCGGGGGCGCCGCATCGACTTGCACTATGTTCAAGTCGAATGTAGAGCGCTTCTTGAACTTAGTGCAAGAGAGTTCTTGAACTTTGTGCAAGACGGGCCGGGTGCCCTATCGTGGCCGCATGCCGCGCGACACGCTCACCGCCGAACAGATCGTCCGCACCGCGATCGCCCTGCTCGACGAGCAGGGCCTGGACGGCCTGAACATGCGCAGCCTGGGCGGCCGGCTCGGCGCCGCCGCCACGGCCGTCTACTGGCACGTCAAGAACAAGGACAACCTCATCCAGCTCGCCGGCGACCACGTCTGGAACGAGATCGAGCTGCCCGACCCCGACGCGATCGGCTGGCGGGCCGCGGCCACCGCGATGGCCACCGGCCTGCACGCGATGTTCACCCGCCACCCGTGGCTGGTCCAGGCCTTCGGCTCCCACCTGTTCCACGGTCCCGGCAAGGCGCGCCACGACGACCACAGCCTCGCCGTCTACGAGGCGGCCGGCTTCACCGGCGCCCAGGCCGACCGCGCCGCGGCCACCGTCTTCACCTTCGTTCTGGGCAACGTCCTGGGCGCCTCGGCCGCGATCTCCCTGACCAGACGGCTGGGCCGGGACGGCGCCGACGCCCAGGCAGTGATCCAGGACACGATGACCAGGGCGACCGAGGTCGCCATGGACTTTCCCCGGCTTCGCGCCCGTCTTGAGGCACCCGCGGCCACCGACTACGCCGCCGCCCCCGACCAGACCTTCGAGTTCGGTCTGGAGGCCCTCCTCGACGGCCTCGGAAACCGGCTCGCGAGCCTGTAGCGCCATCCTCCGGCGAGCCCGGCGAGCCCGGTTTCGACGGCGGCGCCCCTGGAGCGAGCGGTGGTTCACCGTGGCCGCGGGGGCTCCGGACCGTTCAGGGGGCTCCGGGCCGTCCAGGGGGTTTGGGCCGTTCAAGGGACTCCGGGCCGTTCAAGGGACTCCGGGTCGTCCAGGGGACGCCGGCGTCAAGGGCGGCGTTCGAGCGTGAGCAGCGGCTCGGAAAGCGCGGGTACCGGTGCGTCGGGATCCGCGGCGACGGCCCGCTCCAGGTTGCGGAAACCGGTCTCCACCTCGTCGGGAGCGAGCTGGGCGAAGAACGAGAGGGTGCGCAGGCGCAGGCGTTCGAGTCTCTCGCCGCGGGTGCCGGAGGACGGCTGGGTGACCGTGCCGAAGTCCGTGACGCGCCAGCCTCCCGAGGTGAACATCTCGATGACCTCGTGCAGCGGCTGGAACAGGGCGGTGTCCACCTCGAAGCCGCGAGGGAAGTACTCGAGCCACCACGGCATGGGATGGTGGTCGCTGAAGTTCGCGCGCAGCAGCAGCCGCCCGCCGGGCCTGACCACCCTGGCCAGTTCCCGCACCGCCCGCGGCTTGTCCTGGACGTGATGCCAGGACAGGAACATGAGCGCGTAGTCGGCGCCGGCGGACGGCACCGGCATGTCCTCGGCGAGGCCCGCCACGTACCGCGCGTCGGGATGCCGTGACCGCTCCTGCGCCGTCTCGCGCATGCGGATCGACGGCTCGACACCGGTGACCGGCCCGAACGCTCGCGCCAGCGCCGGGGTGAGCCTGCCGGTCCCCGAGCCGACGTCCAGCCCTTCCAGCGGACGCCGCTCGGGCAGCACCGCTTCGAAGGCGCCGATCCATGCCCGCAGCTGCCGCTCGGTGAACGCACGGCCACGCGCGTAGTCGCGGTACTGCTCGGTGTCGTAGTCGATCCGCCTCATCGTGGCTCCCGCGCCGGCCGGGCCGCGTCCAGGCGGCGGAACCCCTGATCCGGCGGCCGATCGGCGGGGCCGCCGTGGCGGGCACCGGCGACCCCGCTCGGGAAAGGGAACGGGAACGGGTGGTGTGCCTGTCCGGCCATGCCGTCACATTACGCCTGGCGCGTCCCGCCCGGTAGCCGGATCGACGACCCTCCGCCGCGCGGGGCCGGCGTCTCGCCCCTCACCCGCGGACCGCCTTCGGTGCGGAAGGCGGGCACGGACGGTGTGCCCGACGCACGCGCCCGTCAGCACGACCTGGCACGCGCGCCCGTCACCCCAGCCTGACGGCCTGCCTGAGGAAGACGACGCCGTCGACCAGGTCGAGCTGGGCCGGGTCCAGCGGGAAATAGGCGAAATCATGGGAGACGCGCGGGGCGGGCTCCATAGCGGCCTTCGCGAGGGCCTCGGCCAGGCGGCGGGTGTCGACGAGAGCGCGGTCCCACGGGAGCGTGGACAGGATGCCCTCGACGGTGTCCGGGGGCGGGGTGTCGTCGCCGACCGTGCCGAAGGCCGAGGCCAGGAAGGCGTACCGGGCGCCCAGGTGCGCCTCGGTGATCGACCCCGCGCTCCACCACTCCAGCCGCTGGTCGCCGAACGACATGAGACTCTTGTTCCGCTGCAGGTGGAGGTTGTGGGTGAAGACCAGGGCGGGGCCCCGCTCGGCGACGGCGCGCAGGTTGGCGGCCATCATCGCGTCCCGCAGGGCCGACAGCCGCCCTATCCGCGCGGGAGAGGTGTCGGCCATCCAGGAGTGGTAGCGGAGCAGGCCGACGGCGGTGCGCCCGTACAGCGCCGCCCGCTCCCGGTCGTGCGCGCTCAGCCGCGGCGCCTGCGTGTCGAGCAGGGCCACCAGGTCGTCGGCGAGCAACCGTAGCCGCTGGGCGTCGGCGGACCGGCCGATCGACTGGGACGGGTCCATGACCGTGGCCTCGTTCGTCCACCGCTCGTCCGGGCCGAGCAGCGCGTCGAGCGTTTCCACGGTGCAGGGGAGGGGGCCGTCGAGGAGGGCGTGGAGGGCGGTGAGCGCCTGGCGCGGGCTCGCCGCCCAGTACTCCAGCGGGCCGTCGAAGCCGAAGAACCGGAGCCCGCCGCCATGCTCCTCGTTGTACGCGCGCATCCAGCGCACGAGCTCGCGGTTGGCCGGCGAGGTGCCGAAGTTGTGGCTGAAGCCGCGTTCCATGACGTCGTCGAGCGTGCCCGCGCCCGTCGTGACGTAGTCGTCGACCACCAGGCCCATGAGGCAGTCACTCTCGATGGCGAACGACCGGTAGCCCTCGTGCTCGACCAGGTGCCGGAAGATCTCGTTGCGCGCCTCGCCCAGCTCCCCCACGAAGTGCCTGGCCTCGCCCAGGCCGAGCAGCAGGGGTTCGGCGGGAAGCGACCGGAGGAACGCAGAGACGCCCGCGCCGTCGAACGGCCGGGCCGTGTCCTTGATGTTCATTCCTTAAACGGTATCGTTGAACATTCGGTGTAAACTTTTCGCGGAATTTCCCATTCCCACCGCGACGGACCTTCAATCGGGGATGCATCCATGAGGCCGGTCGACCTGGCGCGCGAGCACGGCCTGTCCACCCAGGCGATCAGGAACTACGAGGACGCCGGCATCCTGCCCGCCGCCGAACGCACCGCCCACGGCTACCGCACCTACACCCCGCCGCACGCGCAGGCCCTGCGCGCGTTCCTCTCTCTCCTGCCCGGACACGGCCACCAGACGGCCACCTCGATCATGCAAGCGGTCAACCGGGGGGCCACCGACGAGGCGCTGCGGCTCGTCGACGAGAGCCACTGCCGGCTCCTCGACGACCGCCGCACCCTCCAGGCCGTCGAGGCCGCGCTCCGCGACCTGGCGCCCGTGCCGCAGGAGCGCGGCGACACGTTCATCGGCCCGCTGGCCAGGAGGCTCGGCATCCGCCCCGCCACCCTGCGCAAGTGGGAGAACGCCGGGCTGGTCCGGCCGCGCCGCGACCCGCGGACGGGCTACCGCATCTACAGCGCGACCGACGTACGGGACGTCCGGCTGGCCCACCAGCTCAGGCGGGGCGGCTACCCGCTGGAGCGGATCGCCCCGCTGATCGCCCAGGTCCGCTCCGCCGGGGGCGTCGCCCCGCTGGAGTCGACCCTGCGCGACTGGCAGGGCCGCCTGTCCGCCCGGGGCCGTGCCATGCTCGGGGGCGCCGCCGACCTGGACGCCTACCTCCGCGCCCGCGAACCCTGAGCCCGCGTCGCGTCCACCCCGGCGTGACGCCGCCCGGCCGCTCCAGCGGTGCCCGCGGGCGGGCCTCCGGGCCGGAGGGTCACCAGGTCGAAGGGGCGCCGCCGATGGGCAGTTCGTCCAGACGGCCGGGGACGGGCGCGTCGATCAGCACGTCGCGCGGGGTGAAAGGTGAGGGCTTCCCGGATCCAGGGAGTGCGCCGAGGCTAGCTGAAACGACGCTCTATACGCCTATGGCAATTTTTGCCTGCTTGCCCGGCTTTACGGCAAGGCGGCCGCGCACGGAACTCGCCACCTGGGTGGGCCGGTTCCCGGCTCGGCCCGCCTACTGCGTGTGAACTTCACTCCGGCCGAGGGATGGACGCCGACGCGACCGTGGTGCCGACAGTTGGACATCGCACTGCCGGGCGGCCGCGTCACAGAGGCGTGGACCGGCCCGCGTCAGGACGCCGGATGACAACGGCCTCGGCGACGACCGAGGCGGCGGCCCGCGCTGACCCCCGTCCGACGCCCCAGAAAGGCGCCGAGGCCGAAATGAGTGACGTACGAGCAAGACTCTCCACCCTGTGGATCGCCGTCATGTTCACCATGCTCTACGCGGATGTGCTCAGTTTCCTGAACGCCGGATTTCTGCGGGGGCTCATGGCGCCGACGCCGGGCCCGGCGAAGACCTCCCGCAGCGGCCGGCCCGCAGCGGGTCGTGAGCGGACCTGGCGCGCTGGCGGGGCTGACCGCGCACACCAGGACCGTCAGCCCCGCCGGCGTCGAGTGCCGGGAGGTCCGGCCGCGCCGCCGCCGGAACGGGCGGGCGTCCGGCGTCACGCGGCCGGCGGGCCGGTGAGGTCCGGGCGCCGGTCGTGCGCGCCGGCCTCCTGGCATCCTTGGTGACATGTCCGGCACCTCGGCACGACTGCTGAACCTGCTGTCCCTGCTCCAGGCTCCGCGCGACTGGCCGGGCAGCGAACTCGCGGCGCGTCTGGAGGTCAGCCGGCGCACCGTCCGCCGCGACGTCGAGCGGCTGCGCGACCTCGGCTATCCGGTACGCGCGACGATGGGCGGTGAGGGCGGCTACCGCCTGGTGGCGGGTACCGCCATGCCGCCGCTGCTGCTCGACGACGAGGAGGCCGTGGCCATCGCCGTCGGCCTGCGTACGGTGGCCAGGCACCCCGTCGCGGGCATCGACCAGGCGTCGGTCCGCGCGATGGCCAAGCTCCAGCAGGTGTTGCCGTCCCGTCTGCGGCACCGGGTCGGCGCGCTGAACGCCGCGACCGAGGCTCCCCCTCCTTTCTCCGGGCCGGACATCGACCCGGAGATCCTCACCGCGATCGCCGGGGCCGCGGCAGGCCACGAGCGGCTGCGCTTCGCCTACGAGGCGGTCGACGGCAGCGCGAGCAGGCGGCTGGTCGAGCCGTACCGCCTGGTCACCGTGGGCAGGCGCTGGTACCTGGTGGCCTTCGACAACGACAGGGACGACTGGCGGATCTTTCGCGTGGACCGCGTGAGCGAGCCCCGCCCGACCGGAGTGCGGGTGCCGGCGAGGACGCCGCCCGCCGAGGACGCCGCAGCCTTCGTCACGGCCAGGCTGTACTCGACGGCGCCCACCTTCCGCGCCGTCGCCACCCTGCACGCCCCGGCCGAGCGGGTGGCGGCCCGCCTCGGCGACGCGGCGGGCGAGGTGGAGCCGATCGACGCCGACACCTGCCGACTGTCCGGGCAGAGCGACACCCTGGAGTGGCTGGCATTCCGGCTGGTCATGCTGGGGTGCGAGTTCGAGGTGCACGAGCCGCCCGAGCTGGTCGACTACCTGCGTGAGATGGCGGCCAGGACACTTCGTGCCGTATAGGTCGGAAACTGACCTACACGAGGCCTAGTGTCGGTATCACGTTCCGGCACGCAAGGAGGCACCCCAGATGTCTGTCAACGCGATCCCCGAGGGCTACACGACCGTCACGCCGTGGATCATCTCCCGCGACACGGCCGCGGTCATCGACTACATCCGGAAGGCGTTCGGCGCCGAGGAACTGGGCCGGGTGATCGACGCACGCGGGGTGATCGGGCACGCGGAGGTCCGCATCGGCGACGCGATCGTGATGCTGTTCGACGGCGACCCGAGGTGGCCCGCGACGCCCGCGTTCCTCCGGCTGTACGTCGAGGACGCCCGCGCGGTGCACCGCCAGGCGGTCGAGGCGGGGGGCGTCTCCATCTCGGAGGTCACCCATCTGGCGTTCGGCGACCTGGTCGGGCGGGTGCGCGACCCGTTCGGCAACGTGTGGTGGATCCAGACCCACATCGAGGATGTGACGCCCGAGGAGATGGAGCGACGTCTCGGCGACCCGGAGTTCACCGCGGCGATGGAGTACATGCAGCGCCCCGAGACCGAGTTCTTCCCCCGGAACTGACCTCGGGCGACCTGGAAGTACGCCGCACCGCTGTGGTCCACGATCTTCACCTGGTCCTCCCCGAAGCTGGTTCTCCCCGAAGAACGCGGGGATGACCGGCACAGCGGCGGTCATGCGGGCAGGCGCGCGGAAAGCGGGAGCCGGAGGACCTCATCGGGTGTGACGGCATCTGCTGAGCATCTGCTCTCCTACGTCGACGTAGCCGGCGAACAGCCCGATCACGTCGTGGAGCCGATCTTGTGCCGGACCGGGTTCGACCAGGTCCTCGCCATCGCGCAGGGCGGCGATCAGGGTTCTGGCCCGCGCGTGACTGGCCTCCAGCAGCGTCTCGATCCCGGCGGTGGCCTCGATGAGAAGTCTGCGGCTGCCGGGCTGCGGGATCACCCGGGCGAGTCCCCAGGAGTCCAGCTGCCGTACCGAGGTGCTCACCGCCCCCTTGCTCAGTTCCAGTTCGGCGGCGATCGTGTCGAGGGAGGCGGGCTCCTCGGTGACCAGGAGCAGCCCGTAGACGCGGCCGGTCGCGTGCGGCAGGTTCCATGAGGCCAGCAAATCGCCCACCGACGTGATGAACGCGTGGCGCCTGGCCAGGCTCATCACCGTGCCCGCCTTGATGCCGGCACCGTACGCAGGAACACCTCGATCGCCTCGTTCACCGTCTGGGGGGCATCCTGGTTCGCGATGTGGCCGGCACCGGGGATGACGACCTCCTCGACGCCCTCGGCCCGAGCCCATCGGGACATGGCCGAGGCGATGTTGCCGGTCCGGTCGTGCTCGCCGCGGATCAGGCACAGCGGCACCGGCGTGCGAAAGCCGGGATCGGGGGTGAGGATCTCGACGGTCGCCCGCCACACTTGAAGGAACTCCCTCTTCGGCAACTGCGAGAAGGCGCGCCGGGCATCTGCCCGCGCGGCCTCGCTCACCGCGGAGACCTCCGCCATCAGGCGGGGAAGGTTCCTGGCCGGGATCATCGCCAGGCTCGGCGCGGCCATCTTCACCAGCAGACGCTCCTTCCACGACAACGGCCCCGTGTTCCACGCCGCGCCGATCACGATCAGCGCCCGCGCCAGGTCCGGATACCGCCGTACGATCGCCTGGCCGAGGTTGCCGCCGAGTGACTGTCCCACCAGCACCGGCCGGTCAAGCGCGAGGTGCTCGATCAGCGCGCGCAGGTCCGCGATCGCCCGTTCGGCGGTGAAGCCGGCACCGGCCGGGCGAGATGCCCCGTGGCCGCGCATGTCCCACACGACGACCCGGTATCCCCGGGCACGCAAGTACTCGTACTGAGCGTCGAACATCACATGATCGGCCCCGGCGCCGTGCGAGAACACCAGCGGTACGCCGTCACCGCCGCTGTCGGCGTAACGAAGAGCGCAACCGTCCAAAGACGGCATCGCCGATAAATTCACCATTTACTAAATATAGTAAATCTCAGGCCAGGTGTGAGACGGCCATCACCGATGAGCACGGCCAGGCCACCTGTGTGACCCGCAAGGATTCGGGGTCGGTAAGAGTCGTGCGGCCAGGTGCACGCGATCGAGTCGGCGACTTGGTTGCCGGAGGTGGCGCGGGCGGGACGGGTGCGGAAGACTGCCTCGATGCCTGCTGAATACACCCAGAGTGACCGGTTCCGTGGTGCCCGCATCCACCTGTGCGACCTCGCCGATCTTGAGATCCGCGATTGCGAGGTCAGCGGTCTGAAGATCGTCGACTGCTATGGGAGCGACGTCTACCTCGGCGGCGACTTCGAGCGTCTCGTCGTCAACGACGTCGACGTGACCGCCTACGTCGAAGGCGAGCTCGACCGGCGCCACCCCGCGCGGGTGCTGGCGCGTGAGGCCGAGTCCCCCGACGACTACCGGGCCGCCTGGGATGCCGTCGAGGCGCTGTGGGCGGCGACACTCGACCGCGCCGGGCTGTTGCCCGAGGCCAGGCTGCACGAGCGGGTCAACGGCGAGTGGTCGCTGGTCGAGACCCAACGGCACCTGCTGTTCGCCGGCGATGCCTGGCTCGGCAACGCCGTGCTGGAGGAGGAGGCGCCGTACCACCCGCTGGGCTTCCCCCACGGCGGGATGCCGCCCGAGGCGACGGCGAAGCTCGGTCTCACCCTCGAAGCCACCCCGACACTCGACGAGGTGCTCGCGCCACGGCTCGCCCGCATGGCCACGATGCGGCGTGTCGTCGACGGGCTCACCGAGGCCGGGCTCGATCGGGTGTGCGGTCGCAGGCCGGCGGACCCGTATCCCGACCAGGAGTACGTCGTGCGCCGCTGCCTCAAGGTGGTGCTGAAGGAGGAGGCCGAGCATCACCGCTATGCGGTACGCGACCTCGCCGTGCTCGAGGCCGGTGCCTGAACCGGAAACGACCTCCAGCCGCATCGCGAGTACTTCGCCGGGTTGATCTGATCGTGGGTGCCCAGTTCGGCATGCCGCCCTCGTGAACACTGCGAGGCGAGCCGGACGCGTTCGCGGCCGAGGTGTTCGCGTCGGTGCCGCGCGGGATCGGCGGGCGAGGGGCGACCGCTGTCCGCGGGGGCTGACAGGGGCCGGAGCGCGGCGCGGTCAGCGGGAGTCCGGTCTGGGGATGCGGACGCCGGCGGCGCGGAGCCTGGCCTCGAAAAGCTCCGCCAGCCGCGCCGCGGCCGGCGTCCGCTCCTCGCCGTGGCGGGCGATCAGCGTGTACCGGGTCGCGGTCTCGGTACGAGCCTGCAGGCCGGTCACGGTCTTCAGCAGGGCGGGGTCGGCGAGGTAGTGGTCGGCCACGTCGTCGGCGAGCTCGGTGACTCGGGGGTCGTCCGGTTCCCAGGCCGAGGCCTCGGCCGCGCGCCTGGCCAGGGCGACGAGCCGGGTGTCTTCCAGGGCGCGCTCGAAATGGGTGAGATAGTCGTCGAAGCCGTCCGGGACCAGTGCCCTGGCCAGTACCCAGCCCTCCCTGGTGGCCGCCACCTCCTCCGCGGGGAACCCGAGGCCGGGCATCCGCTCCAGCAGCGCCACGGCGCGGTCGGGCAGCAGAGCCCGGTCACCGTCGGCGAGCCGGTGCAGCGTGTCACGCCGCGCGGTCAACTCCTCGATCCGTCCGGTGAGCTGCCGCTCGACGTCGGCGACCATGGTGGCGAACAGCGCGGCGTCGGCGTCGAGCAGGGGCCCGATCCCGGCCAGCGGCACCCCGGCGGCGGCCAGCGCCCGGACCCGCACCAGCCGCAACAGGTCGGCCGATCCGTACCGCCGGTAGCCGGAGCCGTCGCGTTCCGGCTCCTCGACCAGGCCGAGCCTGTGGTAGTGCCGCACCGTCTTCACCGTGACGCCGACGAACGCCGCCGCCTGCCCGATCGTGACCCCGTTCCTCATCCGCCCAGCCTGCCCTGTGTCCGGGCCCGGTTCGTCACCCTGTTCTTCATTCGCCCGGCCCGCCCTGTCCCCGAGCCCGGTTCCCGCCCCTGTTCCTCATTCGCTCAGCCCGCCCGCCTGCCGGACCGGACCGGGCCGGGCCGGACCGGATCGGGTCGCCCGGCGCGGAACACCTCGTCGACGAGCCTTCGCTGGGCGTTCTGGAAAGCCGCCGCGATGGACAGCTCGGCGTCGTCCACGCAGTTCAGCGCGGCGATCAGGGTCCTGCCCCCGCCGGGCGTGCCGTACATCAGCGCCGCGTGGCCCACGGTGGCGCCGTTGTGGGAGATGAGGGTGCCGCCGTCGTCCGTGCTCACCACGAACACTCCCAGGCCGTAGTCCATGTTCGGGATGCCCGTCGGGCGCGGGGTGCACATCTCGGCCAGCAGCGGGGGCGGCAGGAGCCTTCCGTCCAGCAGCGCGGAGAAGAACGTCTGGAGGTCCCGGGTGGTCGAGATCATGTCGCCGCCGGCGGAGAGCCAGGAGGGGTTCTGGCGGGTGACGTCGACCGTCTTCTCCTCGTACCTGTAGTAGGCGTGGGCGTGCGGGTCGGGGATCTCAGGCGACGCGTCCGGCGCCACGGTGCCCGGCATCCCGAGCGGCTCCAGGATCAGCCGCCGGAGCTCCTCGGCGAACGAGCGGCCGGTGACCTCCTCGATCAGCAACCTGGCCAGCACGTAGTTGGTGTTGGCATAGCTCCAGTCCGTCCCCGGCTCGAACCGCGCGGGCCTGGACAGCGCCAGCTCCACCAGCTCCTGCGGCCGGTAGGTCCTGAACCGGTCGTCCACCCACTCCCTGCCCGCGGTGCCGTACGGGATGGAGATCCCCGGCACGACCGTCCCGTCGGGATAGACCTCGCCGGTGAAGTTGAACACCCCGCTGGTGTGCTGCAGCAGCATCCGCACCGTGATCCGCCCGTCCAGCCCGAACGCGGGCAGGTGGCCCGCCACCGGGTCGTCCAGCCCGATCCTGCCCTCGGCCACCAGCTGCAGCACCAGGGTCGCGACGAAGGTCTTGGTGGCGCTGCCGATCCGGAAGTGCCCCTCCGTCGGCGGCTTCGCGGTCTCGCCCAGCTCGGCCACCCCGGCGCTGCCGGTCCACTCGCCCCGCTCGTCGCGCACGCGCAGCGACACCCCGACGAAGCCGGAATCGACGATCTCCTGGATGGTTTTCCGCAGCTCCGGGCGGTCCTGCCCGGCCCGCTGGGTGCTCTTGTCCTGGTCGGTGGGGGTGACGGACATGATGGTGTGCTCCTTCGAATCCGTTGTGTCCGGTCGGCGTCGCGCCGCTGCGCCGAGCTTCCATCCTGACCCAGGGTCAACCTCAACCGTGATCTGGATCACAACCCCTTTCCGAGGTTCAGGACGGCTTCGGGAGCAGGGCAGTCGCTCCGTCTCCACTTCGCCGCCGAGGGCCGGGCGCTGTGGCCACCGCTGCCACCCGACCCTCGGACCACTCTCGGCACCGTGAAGGAAGCCCTCCGGGAGGCGTCGCTCCGGCGGGCCGCGCCGGAGGGGGACGTGCGCTGTGTCGTCATGCCGTAAACCTAACAAACTAGACGAGACGGTCCGTCTTGACGTGGCGAAGAAAACCCGGCTATCGTCACGTTCTTTCGAGACGAGACGGACCGTCTCAATAGCGGAGAACCCAACCGATCGGAGTTCCGCACATGCGTACCCCTGACAACGCCCCTTCCCGCACTTGGTTCATCACGGGAGCCAGCCGCGGCCTGCCGCTGCCGCAGCAGCAGTTCGAGCGGCTGCTCGGTGAACGTGCCGACGAACTCGGTGTCGACGTCCGTCGCGGACACCGGGTGGTGGGGGTGAGCCAGGACGACACCGCGGTGACCGTGGACGCCCACGGCCCGGACGGGCCCTACCGGGTGAGGGCCCGCTACCTCGTGGGCTGCGACGGCGCACGCAGCCGGGTCCGCGACTGGGCCGGCATCGGCTTCCCCGGCACTACCTATCCGGAGGTCAACCGGCTGGCCCAGGTCACCCTGCCCGAGACGGTGACCGTGCTCGGCAACGGCGATCTCGACGTCCCCGGCTTCGGCGTGATCCGCGCGGGCTTCACCCGGACAGTTCATGGTCTTCTCGGCGTCGGCTCCTCGCCCGCGTCCAAGGTCGTCTCCCTCTACACCATCGAGGACGAGGGCACCGAGTACGACGACGACACCCCGATGACCGTCACCGAACTCCTGGACAGCCTCCACCGGGTGCTCGGCGTGCGACTGCCCGTGGCGGGGACGCTCCGGTTATCGCGGTTCACCTTCAAGGCCCGTCAGGCCGAACGCTACCGGCAGGGCCGCATCCTGCTGGCCGGCGACGCGGCGCACCTGCTTCCCCGCCACCGGCGTGGCACTCAACGCCGGCATGATGGACGCGGTCAACCTGGCCTGGAAGCTGGCCGCCCACGTCCACGGCGAGGCGCCGCCCGGCCTGCTGGACACCTACCACGACGAACGCCACCTCGCCGGCGCCCGCACCATGCTGCACACCCGAGCCCAGGTCGCCCTGCGGCGCGGACACGACGCGGCCGCCGAGGCGCTGCGGGAGGTCCTCTCCGAACTGCTCACCGACGAACAGCCGCTGCGCCGGATGGGAGCGCTGGTCGCCGGCAGCGACATCCGCTATCCGATGCCTGGATCCGGCCACCACCCGCTGGCCGGCACCTTCGCCCCCGACCTCACCCTGCACACCGACCAGGGCGTCACCAGCGTCGCCGAACTCATGCACGGCGGACGGCCCGTCCTCCTCGTCCTCGCCGACCGCCCGGACCTCCACCGGGGCGCCCAGGACTGGCGGCGTCGCGTCGACGTCCGCACCGCCAAAACCGGGGATCGATCGGCTGACGCCTTGCTGATCCGCCCGGACGCCCACCTCGCCTGGGCCGCCGCCGTCGACGAACCCGCCGACACCGCCGCGCCCGCGCTGCGCCAGGCACTCACCGACTGGTTCGGCACCCCCTGAAACGACCACGCCACCACATGCGCCTGCACACCAGCTCGAAAGAGGGACACATGTCCATTCCGCAGCGGCGAGGGTTGCTCACCGCAATTACGCTCACGGTCGTGGTCGCCAGGACTCCCGCCGCCTCCGCGACGGCGAGGCCGGAGATCGAAGCCTCCAGCGGGCTCACGCAACCCCTCTTCTCCTACGAGGACGCCATCCGCGAGCTCGTCCGGGTGCAGTCCCCTGCCGACAGTGAAGGCGACAGTGAAGGCGACGGCGACGGCGAGAAGAACCTGGTCCAGGTGGACATCATCCGGCCGAAGGAGGACGGCGCCGGGCTCACCGTCGACCTGGCCGACACGTCGATCTCGCTGCCGCTGGTCACCGGCGACCGTCGCCAGGGGCACCCCGTGATCCCGGACCGTGGGACCCGGTGCCGGTCACGACGATGCCCGGGACCGGCCGCAGCCCGCACGGGGGCCTGGGCGTGCCGGGCGCCCGGCGAACGCTACGGCGAGCCCGCCTCCGTGGTGGTCGCACGTTCCCTTCGCAGCTCCGCGGTGATCGCCCGCTCCCTGAGCTGGGCGGACTCGGCACGCAGTGCCTCCATCTGCTCGCGCAGGTCCGTCAGGCGCATCTGTTCCATGGCCAGCCGCATGCGCGCCTCATCGCGTTCGGCGAGCGCCTCGGCGGCCCTGGCCGCCGCCCGCTCCCCCGCCTCGGCGATCCTCTCGGCGGCTCGTTCCTCGGCCCTGGCCATCCGGCGCGCCGTCCGCCGCTCCAGCTCGGCCGCCTGCTTGTCCACGCGTTCCGCTCGCGCACGCGCTTCGGCCGCCTCGGCCAGGGCCTGAGCGCGCGCGGCCGCCTCGGCGTCGGCGCGCGCCAGCGCCCGGTCCCGCTCGGCCTCGGCCGCGTCGGCGCGCGCCGACGCGGCCGAGGCGACGCGTTCGGCCTGGCCCCTGGCCTCCTGGGCCTTCCTGGCCTCCTCCAGCGCCCGGTCCCACTCGGTCCGCGCCTGGCCGGACTGCTCCTGGTCGTGGAGGGCGCGCGCCTCGGCCCGGCGCGCCTCGGTCTCGGCGGTCTCCACCCGCTCGGCCATCTCCCGCAGCGCCGCGTCGCGGGCGGCCTCGGCCCGCTGGGCCCTGCGGGTGGCCTCCTGCTCGGCCTGCCTGGCCCGGCGTTCGGTGCTGGCGGCCTCGTGCAACGCGGCGAGCGCCTGCTCCCTGGCGGTCTCCGCGTCGGCCAGGGCGATGTCGCGTTCGGCGTGGGCCTCCTCCACGCGGCGCGCCATCGCGTCCCGCTCGCGCCGGGCGTGCTCGGAGGCCTCCCGCGCCAGGCGTACCTGCTCGAAGGCCTGCTCCCGCTCGGCGCGCGCGATCGCCACCCGGGTGTGCGCCTCGGCCTGCACCGCGCTCACCTTGGCCTCCACCCCGGCCGGGCTCAGCTCCTCCGACAGCACCTGCGCCAGCGGGGCGATCGCCGCGATCATCCCCTTCTCCATGCGCTCGTAGAACTCCTCGGCCCTGGCCAGCGCCCCCTCCAGCCCCGGCGTCGCCCGCCGCATCTCGCGTTCGCGCTTGGCCACCGCCTGGCAGTTCCCCTGCGCGCAGTACGCCCTCGGCCGCCCCCGCCCGGGCCGCTGCTCGATCGGCGTCCCACAGTGTTTGCATGGCGTCACCGCGCCGGGCTCCCGCATGCCGGGAAGCCTAACATCCCGGATTTTCCGGAAATTAGAAACCAATAAATAAGATTCTTTGCGTCCCGCCCTCACCGGGCCTCTCACCAGGTAATGAAGCCGTCAGCGGCTTGCTCGACCGCTACGCTCTGCCCCGCCCCGACACCTTCGCCGTCTGTACCAGCCACCCGCGCGCGTGGACGAACCCGGTGTAGACCGACGCCACAGCGCCCTCCTCACTGGGCAGCGGCCATCTTCACGCGGCAGGGGATGCGGGTGCGGCCGGTGGCGTGCGGGCCGCGGGCGGCCGGGGCGGCACGGGCAGGTGCCCGGCTGAGGAGACCGAGGAGGTTCCCTCGACGGGTGTCGGCGATCGCGGCCTATCCGCCCGCCCGGTGGCGGCTCGGGGACACGCCGCGCACCCGTTTGAAAGCGACGCTCAGCGCGAAGGCGTTGGCGTAGCCGACGTGCCGGGCGACCGAGTCGATCGTGGTGTCGGAGGAGCGCAGCAGATCGGCGGCGAGCGCCATCCGCCAGCCGGTGAGGTAGGCCATGGGAGGCTCCCCCACAAGGGTGGTGAACCGGCGCGCGAACGCCGCGCGCGAGGCACCCGCCTTTTCCGCCAGCAGGGCCACCGTCCACGGGCGGGCCGGGTCGTCGTGGATCAGCCGCAGTGCCGGGCCGATCAGCGGATCGCTCTGCGCCTGGTACCAGCCGGGTGCCCGGGCCTCGGGGCGGGCGAACCAGGCGCGCAGGGTCGCGAGCAGCGCCAGGTCCAGCAGCCGGTCCAGGAGGACCTGCTGGCCGGGCCCTTCGCCGTCGACCTCCTGGGCGAGCAGCTCCATGATCGGGGACTGGTCGCCCGACCGCGGCACGAGCACGACCTCGGGCAGGGCGTTCAGGAGCCGCTCGCTCACATCTCCACTGACCTGGTAGGTCCCGCTGGCCACGATCGCCGACCCGTCGAGGGTGCGTCCGCTCGTGCGTGGCCCGAGCCGCAACTCGTCGGTGACGTCGATGCCGTCCATGGTGGTCAGCCGGTTGCCCGGGTGGACGACGATCTCCGGCGCGGTCGCCGGATCGTCGCTGATCGTGTATGGCTCCGGCCCCTTGACGATGGCCACGTCTCCGGTGCGCATCAGCACCGGCTCGGCCTCCCCGTACATGATCCAGGCGTGCCCGCGCAACGTGGTGGCCAGGGCGAGCGGGGCGCCGTCGCAGATCCGCAGCGACCACGGCGGTGCGAGGATCGCCTGGCAGAACGCCGCACTTCGGGCACGGACACCGTCGAGAAGGTCAGCGAGCGGATCCACCGCCTCAGTTTAGACGCACAGAAATGAAAGTGAGCGTACGGAATATGGATCGTCTCTCTCGGCACCTGTTCACTGGGGTCAACTCACCTCGACGACCACCGGAGGTATCCGATGTACGCGATCACAGGAGTGACGGGCCACGTAGGCGGGGCGGCGGCCCGGGACCTGCTGGCCAGGGGAGAACCGGTGCGGGCCGTGGTCCGCGACGCGGCCAGGAGCGCGGACTGGATCAACGCGGGCGCCGAGGTCTTCGTCGCCGATTTCGGCGACAGGGCGGCGCTGGCGGAGGCGTTCCGTGGTTGCCGTGGGGCGTTCGTCCTGCTGCCGACGGATCCGGCGGCGGCCGACGCCGACACCTACCATCGTCGGCTGGCCGACTCGATCGCCGGGGCGGTCCTGGACAGCGGTGTCCCGCGTGTGGTGATGCTCTCCTCGATCGGGGCTGAGCTGGCCGAGGGCACCGGTCCCATCCGCTGGCTCCACCACATGGAGAACCGGCTGCGCGAGACGGGCGTGCTCCTGACCGCGATCCGCTCGCCGCACTTCCAGGAGAAGGTCGAAACGGTGCTCGACGCCGCTCTCGGGGCCGGTGTCTACCCGGTCTTCGGCGCGTCGGCCGATGTGCCCGTCCCGATGGTCGCGACACGCGACATCGGCGGGGCGGTCGCCGAACACCTCACGGCGCCTGCCGCGGCCGGCGAGATCATCGACCTGGACGGCCACCGGTACTCGGAGCGGCAGGTGGCCGAAGAGCTGGCGGCCGTTCTCGGCAGGCCGCTCACGGTGGTGACCGTCCCGCGGACCGCATGGGTCGCCACGATGGTGGAGGCAGGCGTCCCGCCCCAGCTCGCCGAGGAACTGGCCGCCCTGCACGACGCCGAGCAGCAGGGCATCCTCCAGCCCGGGGGCGACAGGCGATCCGTGTGTACGACCGAGCTCGGCGAGACGCTGCGCCACCTCGTGAAGGCCACCGCCTGAGGTGGGCCGGGGGCCTCTCGCGGCCCTGAGCCCCGGGACCGTCCCGCGGATCCTTCCGCCTGCCACGTTCGCCAGGGCGTCGCCCTACGGAATCATCCTGCGGGGCATCCGCCTGGGCGGTCCCCGCCACGGCCGAGGATCCGCGGAACAGGTCCGGGGGTACGGCGATCCGCGGAGCGGAACGGGATCAGGTGATCAGGCGCACGGCCTCACTGTCGGGGCTCGCCGCGCCGACGCGCGAGATGAACGGTGATGTCAGCGATGATCTCGACCGTTTCCGGCAGGACCTCGATGATCCGGCCGAACACCCGCTCGCGCAGCTCGGCGAGCATGGCCTCGTCGGGTTCGGTCGCCGTCACGGCGATCCCTCGTCCGGCGAACAGGCGGGTGGCCTTGCCC
The DNA here is from genome assembly GCF_042888905.1 of Streptosporangium sp. NPDC002721. Classification (NCBI taxonomy): domain Bacteria; kingdom Bacillati; phylum Actinomycetota; class Actinomycetes; order Streptosporangiales; family Streptosporangiaceae; genus Streptosporangium; species Streptosporangium sp. NPDC002721. Next base: position 58,446 of record NZ_JBIAQI010000021.1, on the reverse strand, counting down.
GTCCCGGCGCCGATCTCCAGCGCGGTCCTGACCGGCTGGGCCGCGTACGCCATCACCATGTCGAAAAGCGCCACCGGATACCCCGGCCGGAACCGTTCGTAGGCTTCCGCCATCACTCCGAAGCTCAACGCGCGACCGGACATGCCGAGCATGGTAGTCCCGCCCCCCATGCCGTCACAGATGATCGTTCGCTGTCCGCGATCGGGAGGGCGGGTCGCCGATCAGCATGGCGGGCTGTCCGCTGCCCCGGTTGCCGAAGACGAGTGGCACGTCCAGGCCGTGGCAGGCTGGGCGTGTCCCGGCGTGGTGGGCGGCCCGGACCGGGGGACGCCCCCGTTGCCCGCGCCCGCTTCAGTCGATGATCGCGGTGACTTCGGCCTCGATGAGGATGCCGGGCTCGAAGAGCACGTCCACCCCGATCAGCGCGGCCGGTGGCGTGGCGATGTCGAACTCGCGGGCCGCCTGCTCGACGCCCGCGTTGAAGGCGTCGTACATCTCTCTCTTCCAGCCCGCGGCGTACCACGTGACGCGGACGACGTCGTGGAACGTCGCTCCGGCCGCGTCCAGCGCTTTGGCGACGTTGCGGTAGACCTGGGTGACCTGCCCGGCGAGGTCGCCCGGTGCCACGAGGTCGCCGTTCTCGTCCCAGGCGACCTGTCCCGCGATGTGGACCTGCTTGCTCCCCCTCGCCACCGCGACGTGGTGGTAGAGCGGGACGCGAAACTGCCTGTCGGGGTTGATGAGCGAAACGGTCACGAGATCTCCTGGCCGGTTGTGCGATCGAGGCGCCCAAGGGCGCCCGTGCTCTCTTGTGGTTACTCGGAAACCATAGGAGAGTGTTCGCTGACGTGGAAGAACGCACTTTTCAGAGACTGGGGAACCTCATGGTGACCAAGCAGTTCGCAGGCACCGCCGACGAAGCGGACCTGAGGCGCGCCGACTCCCTGGCGCGGGAGATCTTCTCGGACGTCGCCAACAAGTGGGCGCTGCTGATCATCGAGGCTCTCGGTGATCGCACCCTCCGCTTCAGCGAGCTGCGTGACGAGGTCGAGGGCATCAGCCACAAGATGCTCACCCAGAACCTGCGCATGCTGGAGCGCAACGGCCTGGCCGAGCGGAAGGTGCATCCCACCGTGCCGCCGCGGGTCGAGTACACCCTCACCGGGCCGGGCCAGGCCCTGCGCGCGACGGTCGATCTCATCTGCGGCTGGACCCACCAGCACTTCGGCCACATCGAGACCGCCCGCCGGCGCTTCGACGCCTGACAGCGCGGGCGGGTCGCCCCGCCCAAAACGGCGGTGCGCCCGAGATCGCGGGCGGTCCTGGACGCATGATCGTCGGCCGCCGGACATCACCTGGCGGTGCCCCGTCGCGCCCTGGCGAGGTTGGTGATCAGTTCGTCGCGGGTCTGATGTTCGCCGCCTCCCCTTTCCGCATCGATCGATGCGGAAGTCGGTGCGAGCCGGTTCCCAAGGGCACCGGGATCGTCCTGCCCGGTGCCGTACGACTGCCATGCGGAAAGGGGCATCCGATGTCCGACGGTGATCTGCGCGAGTTCTACCTGCGCTACATCGGTGAACTCAACGCCCACAGGTTCGATCAGATGGACGAATTCATCGACGACCGGACCACATTGAACGGCGAGCCCGCCACCCGGGACGACCTCATCGCCGTACAGAAGGCTGACGTGGACGCGGTTCCGGACCTGCACTGGGACCTCAGGGAACTGCTCCTCGACGGTGACCGCCTGGCCGCGCGGCTGGTCAACACGGGCACACCGGTGAAGGAGTGGCTCGGTGTGGCACCCACCGGCGCCTCGTTCGAGATCACCGAATACGCCGTCTACCAGGTGCAACGGGCGGTTCGCGCACATGACGGCCCTGCACGACGCCGGTGAGCTCCTCCGGCAGCTCACCGGCTGATTCTTCGGGGACGGCGACGTGGGAAGCGGTCGCGCCCAACGGTCCACTCGGGCCACACCCTTCGAGGGGAAACGCATGACCGTCACACTGATCACCGGGGCCAACAAGGGCATCGGTTTCGAGACAGCCAGACAACTTCTGGAACTGGGGCACACCGTCTACATCGGCGCGCGCGACACCGAGCGAGGCGAGAAGGCCGCAGCCGCCCTCGGCGTACGGTTCGTGCGGCTGGACGTGACCGACGACACCTCGGTGGGCAACGCGCTGGCGACGATCGACGCGGCCGAGGGACGGCTCGACGTCCTGGTGCACAACGCGGGCATCCTCGGGAACGAACCCCTCGACGGTCCCACGGCCCTGCGGGTGTTCGACACCAACGCGGTGGGAATCGTACGCGTCACGGAGGCGGCACTCCCCTTGCTGCGCAGGTCCCCGAACCCCACCGTGGTCACGGTGTCGAGCAGCGCCGGGTCGTTCTGGGCGGTGAACAACCCCGACCGGCCCGAGTTCCACCTGCCACTGGCGCTCTACTCCGCCTCCAAGGCGGCGGCGACCATGCTGACGGTGCAGTACGCCAAGTCCCAGCCCGGCATCAAGTTCAACGCGCTGGAGCCCGGCACCACGGCCACCGACATGACCGCCGCCTTCGGGATCGGAAGATCTCCGGAGGAGAGCGCCAGAACCGTCGTGCGCCTGGCCACCCTCGACGCGGACGGCCCGACAGGAACCTTCCAGGACGAGACCGGGGAACTGCCCTGGTAGTCGCCACGCGGGCATAGTCCGGTGGTGGCGGGGGGCCGGACACGGCGGTGTTCGAAGCGCGGGCGCGACTTGAGGAAGCTTTCGGGATCCGAGTCGTCGGCGCTTTGACCCTGTGGTGGGAACACGGTGTCAACTGCGAGCCAGCACCTGACAGCCGACCGCCGGGTCAGACCCAGGAAGGAACCGACGTGGCCTGGAGCACCCGTGAGCTCGCGGAACTCGCCGGCACCACGGTGAACACGATTCGGCACTACCACCGGCTCGGCCTGCTCGACGAGCCCGAACGCCGGGCGAACGGATACAAGCAGTACGAGGTACAGCATCTCGTCGTCCTCCTGCGCATCCGGCGTCTCGTAGAGCTGGGTGTACCCCTTTCCCGGATCGGCGCGATCACCTCGGGCGGCGCCCCCGCTCCGGAAGTGCTGCGCCAGGTCGACGCCGACCTGGCGGCCGAGGTCGAGCGTCTGCGCCGGGCCCGCTCCGACATCGCGATCATTCTGCGCGACGGGGCGCCGGCCGACGCGCCCGCCGGCTTCGAGTCGGTCGCGCCGCGGCTGACCGTGTCCGACACCTCACTCATCCACGTCTTCAGCCAGCTCTACGACGACGACGTGATGAAGGACCTGCGGCGCATGGTGGACGCCGGCACGGATCCCATCAGCCACGACATCGACACCCTGCCGCCCGACGCCGACGAGGCGACCCGCCAGAACCTCGCCGAGAAGCTCGCCGCGCGGCTGGCGCAGCATCTGGTCGACTATCCCTGGCTGCGCGATCCCGCCCGGCATCTGTCCAAGAGCGAGCACGTCACACGCCAGACGTTCATCGACGCCGTCGTCGGGCTCTACAACGCCGCCCAGGTCGATGTGCTGGGCCGGGCCGGCATTCTCGCGCAGGAGCAACTGCGCCGCGAACGGGGGCTCAACTCTCCGGCCTGAGCAGATGTATCGGCCGAGTTGCTTCGGGTCGGCGTCGCCCGGCAGGTCGCCCTCGTCGACGGCGCGCCGGAAACGTTCCTCGACCTGCGCCTGGCGGCGTCGCGCCACTGGACCAGCGCCTCGTGCACGGCCCGGCTCTCGTCGTTCGACGGCAGCGCGCCCTGAACCGTCAGACATCCCCCGAAGCCTTCCGGAAGGGGCGAGGTGTGGGCCGCACCGCGCGGAATCGCCTCGGTGGCAGCTTGCGCGGTCGGCTCGGCCAGAGCCGTGTCCAGGTAGCTGCCCGGACCCTCGACGTAGCGCTGCAACGAGCCGCTCCTTGTTGCCGAAGGCCGCGTACATGCGCGCGGGCCGGTCACAGCCGGTCGTCATGTGGGGCAAGACCACCGGCAACGACCGGCTGCTCCGGCACGACCTGCCGGCCGAGCTGCGCATCCGAGGTCTCGACGTCCCGCGGTTCCGGCCCAGCTCCGCCGGGGTGGACGCCGCGCTGACCGGTGGCCTGTCGTTCACCACGGCCCGGGTGGGGCGGGCCCGGTCCGCCGGCCGCACCCGCTCCTGCTGATCAACCGATGGTGTACGCGCCCGAGGGTGTGGAGCGTTCCGCTACGAGATGCGAGGGGGAAGTGCGAGAGTTTCGCCCGCCACATCGATTGAGACTTTGCCGCGCAGTGCGTACGACTGCCTGTTCTCCAGGAGTTCGTGAGCCTCGCCCATTCGGGCGAGCGGAAGAGTCGCGCCGATGACCGGCTTCACGAGACTGCGCTCGACCAGCGTGGTGAGCACGTCCAGCTTTCCTCGGTTCTGTCGTGTGAAGACGAAGTGATAGGCGGCGTTCCTGCCCCACGCCTCGATGAGGTTCTGCGGCTGCGCGATGTCGACGATGCTGACGACGCGTCCGGAGTCGGCGAGCGTCAGCGGGCTTCGTGTGAGCGTGTCGCCACCGATCGTGTCGAAGACGACGTCGACCCCCTTGCCTCGCGTCAGCTCGGCCACGGCATCGACGTAGTCCGCGGAGGTGTAGTCGATCGCCGCATCCGCTCCGAGAGAGCGCACGAACTCATGGTCGCCGGCTTTCGCGGTGGTGATCACTCGTGCGCCGATCGCCTTCGCGATCTGGATCGCGATCGTGCCGACACCGCCCGTGCCTCCATGGATGAGGATCGTCTCCCCCACGGTGAGCTGAGCTCGCGTCACCAGGGACTCCCAGACCGTTCCACCGACGAGAGTCAGGCTCGCCGCCTCCAGGTGACTGAGGTTCTCCGGCTTGCGGCCGACGAGGTCGACGTCGGCGACATGCTGCTCGGCGTAGGAGCCGGGGCCGCCGAAGATCCGGGGCGTGTAGTACACCGCGTCGCCGGCACGGAACTCGGTCACGTGGGATCCGACTTCCTCGATCACTCCGGAGACGTCGTATCCGATGATCGCCGGGAGCGGCACATGATCCGCGTAGTCTCCGCGACGGATCTGATAGTCGAGCGGGTTGAGGGCGGTCGCATGGACGCGCACCCGCACCTGGCGGGGTTCGACCTGCGGTACCGAGACGTCGCGCAGCTCGAAAGCGTCAGCCCCCCCGAAACGGGCGAGCACAACAGCCTTCATCAGATCAGTCATATCGGTGCTCCTCATCGTGGTTCTGGTGCGTGACGCAACGGCAGGGCCGGCATCCATCCAGTGAAAACGGTGTGGTTACCACATAGTCCAGCCGTCGGCCGGTGAACGGGGTCACCGTGCCCGGTTCGCCCATCGCCGGATGGCGGCCCGGGCACTTTCCTTACTCACGAGTGGCCTGTTGAAATGCAGGCGTGCGTCTGGGCAACCGTCCCGCCGTGCTGGAGGCCGCGCGCGGAGCGGTCGGAACCGACGAGACGCTGTGCGCAATCTGACGCTCCCGCCGCCTCAAGGAGCTGAATCTTACCTGAACGGCCCTCCCGCACAGGCGCCGGGGATTTCTACCGACACGAACATTTCGCCGCGGGTGCGAATCTGACAGCGACGCGACGATCTCGGGGCCCACCCCGATCACCCCTGGCGCCGACGCGTACGTCGGTGAGCTCACCGATCCGATCACCGGCTCCCTGGCTGCCCCCGCGCGACGATCGGTCCTGAACCGGCGCGAGCTCGCCCGGCCGGGCAGCTGCACGACGGGCCGCCCGGAACCGTCGTGGTGGACACGGAAAGGCAACTTCGGCCCGGAGTCGTTGCGCGAGATCGACGCCCTGCCGACGCGGCGGTCGCGCTCGGCGACGCGTCCCAGCTCGACGTGCTGAGCCGAGCCGGCGCCCTCGCTCGACAGCACTGAGCCGGTGGCCCGAGGCGGAGCCCGGCGGGAAACGCGCCCGATCCTCGGGAATGCCACGAACAGGGCGTTTGACTCTGTGCTGAGCACACGGTCTCTACTCGGTGGTGACGCATCTTTCCGCTTGAGGAGCCCGCCGTGAATCCCGTCGAAACGCTCGTTCAGAACTTCCGCGACCTCATGGCCGAGGTGCCCGAACTGGTCCAGCCGTTCATCGTCATGCTGGCCGGCGCGATCCCGTTCATCGAAGGCGAGGGCGCATCGCCGATCGGAGTGGTCGGTGGGATTCATCCCGTGGTGGCCGCGGTTGCCGCAGCCACGGGCAACTTCCTCTGCGTACTCGTCGTCGTGCTGATCAGCTCGCGGGCCCGCGCCGCCGCGGTCGCCCACGGACACCGGCCGAGCAGCCGCGAGGAGCGCCCCGAGTCCAAGGGGCGCCGGCGCTTCCGCCGTTACCTCGTGCGCTTCGGTGTGCCCGGAGCGAGCCTGCTCGGACCGCTGGCCGTGCCGACCCAGTTCACCGCGGCCATGCTCATCGCCTCGGGGACCTCGCGCTCCTGGGTGCTGCTGTGGCAGGCGATCGCGATCGTCTTCTGGACGACGTTGACCACCACCCTGGTCTGGGGTGTCGTCTCGTTCGTGGTGGCTTGACCTCCGGCTCCACCCTCCCCTGGCGACCGCATCGCGCTTCCCGGACCCGCGTTGCGTTCCCCGTCGAAAGGATCACACGATGACACAGCGGCTCGGCCCGCCGGCCCTGGCCGAAGACCTTCTGTTACTCCTGTTCCAGCCGTCCTCCGGGCCGGAGGGCACCGGCGTCGTCGCCGGCGAGGAAACGCTTCCCTACGTTCTCGCCGGAGCGATGCTTGCGGATCTCAGCATCGGCCGGCACGTGCGAACCGTACCCGGATGGAGCGGGTCGACCCGGGTGGAAGCCGTCGCCGAGCGGCCACCGACGGACGACCTCCTGCGATCCACGTGGGACTACCTCGCCTCGAGGCCGCGAGGCGTCCAGGCGACGCTCGCCGTGATCGGACCGGCCCTGCGCCGCCCCCTGCTCGAACGTCTCATCGAGCGCGACGACATCCACCGATCAACCTGTGTCGAGACCGAAGCGCCCATAAGGGAGAGGTTGACAGACGGCGAATCCGGGCGCCGGAGGAGCCTGCTGCGCGGCGTACGGGGCGTGCTGGTCGGCGAGGCGGAGCCGGAGCCCCGCCTCGCCGCGCTCGTGGCACTGCTGTCCGGAAGCGAGATGCTGCCGCGGTTCCATCCCGAGATCCCGCGGACCACCGCGACCATCGCCCGAGCCAAGCAACTCGAGCACGGCATCTGGGCAGCCGATGCCGCCGCCGGCGCGATCGCCCGCAGCTTCGCCGCGACCGTCGTCAACAACGTGATACTCGCGGCGGCCGTGCTGCCCAAGCGATGAACGAGCTACACCCCTCGCTCCGGACCGGTGCGGCGCGACCGCTCGCGGAGCCAGACGAAGGCGAGCACGGCCAGGACCCCGCGGCCTGGAGCACCGAGCCCCGGAACATGATCTCCTCGCCGGCCGACTGAAAGCGACTTCCACCAGGCCATCCCGATGTGCGTACCGAAGGGATGGGCGTTGTCGAGGGAAGCGATGTCGGCGTCGGGGTTCACGAGGCGTCGGTGCTTTTCGTCGCGGATCTCTGGCGTACGTGGCGGAAGGTGGCGCGCACCTCCGCAGCCAGCAGCCCGGGTTGTTCCCAGGCGGCGAAGTGTCCGCCCTTGGGCAGCTCGTTGTAGTGCACGAGGTTCGGGTAACGCTGCTCCACCCAGCGACGTGTGGCGAGATAGATGTCGCGGGGGAAGAGGCTGACGCCGACCGGCACCTCGACCTTCGGGTCGCGGTAGGTGCGGAAGCTCTCCCAGTAGATGCGAGCCGAGGAGGCGGCGGTGCCGGTCAGCCAGTACAACGTGATGTTGTCCAGCATCTCGTCGCGACTGAGCAGGTTCTCCGGATCGCCGTCGTGGTCCGTCCACTGCTCGTATTTCTCGTAGAGCCAGGCCGCCTGCCCCACCGGCGAGTCGGTGAGCGCGTACCCGATCGTCTGAGGGCTCTGGATCTGCTCGTGCTGATAGCCCGACTCGTGGGCCTGGAAGTCACGCCATCGTTGCAGGGCACGCTCCTCCTGCTCGTTCGTGACTTCCTCGGTGCCGTAGGTGGGGAACATGTTGGAGTGGATGGCCCGGACGGCGGGCTCGCCGATGCCGCCCAGCGCGGTGGTGACCGCGTGCCCCCAGTCGCCGCCCTGCGCGCCGAAGCTGTCGTAGCCCAGCCGCCGCATCAGCTCGACCCAGGCGAACGCGATCCGCTTGGGTCCCCACCCGGTCTCGGTCGGCTTGCCGGACAGTCCGAAGCCGGGCATCGAGGGCAGGACCACGTGGAACGCGTCCCGGGGGTCGCCGCCGTGGGCCCGCGGGTCGGCCAGCATCGGTGCCACCTTCAGGAACTCGATGACCGAGCCGGGCCAGCCGTGGGTCATCACGAGCGGCATCGCCTCCGGTTCGGGCGACCGCAGGTGCAGGAAGTGGATGTCGAGTCCGTCGATACGCGTCGTCGACGGGTTGAGCGCGTTCAGCCGGGCCTCGCAGGCCCGCCAGTCGTAGCCGTCCCGCCAGTAGTCGCACAGTGCCCGCAGCCTGCGCAGCGGCACGCCCTGGCTCCAGTCCTCCACCGGTTCGGGATCAGGCCATCGCGTACGGAAAAGCCGCTCGCGCAAATCGTCGAGCGCGGCCTCGGCGAAGACAAAGGGCGATGGTCGAACGGCCTTGCTCTCGGCCTCGGCCAGATACGCCGCGAGATCGTCGTACCCGTGGTGGAGCGCAAGTTGCCGGGGTGTGACCGGTGTGCGAGGTGAGGTCGAGGCGGGCGCCCGCCTCGACCAGGGCCTGTGCTGCCTCCCGGTGCCCGTGCCACACCGCGTCGTGCAGGGCGGTAAAGCCGTTGTAGGCACCCTGGGCGTCGATCTCGAGCGTCGGCGTACCGCTGGGGCCGCGCGTCGTCAGCGCCCGGATGACGCCGGCGTGCCCGGCGAAGGCGGCCTCATGGCCCGGCGTCGCGCCCATCAGCCCGTTGAGCCGGCGCGGATCCGCACCGGCCTCGCGCAGCACGCGGACGATGCCGGTGTGCCCGTCGCGAGAGGCGATCCCGAGCGGCGTGTAGTCGTCGTCATGATCGCCGACGGCCGGCAGTCGCTCGTCGAGGGCCGCGCCGGCCCCGATGAGCCGTCTCACCTCAGTGAGGTCGCCGACCTGTACCGCCGCCGTCAGCGCCAGCGACCGGATCCGGTCGGCGTCGGCCGCCATCCGCGCGTGCAGGAGACCGGCGATGGCCTCGGAGCCGTCGCGCAACGCCAGGTCGAGCGCCGTCTCCTGCCAGTGGTTGCGCACAGAGGTACGGGCTCCGCGGGCCAGCAGCAGCCGGACCGCCGCCTCGTGCTTGTGCTGCACCGCGTCCATCAGCGGCGTGTGACCGAGCCGGGGCGACTGCTGGTCGACGAAGGCGCCATGGTCGAGGAGCAGGCCGATGACGCCGTCGTCACCGGCCTGCGCCGCCTTGTGCAACGCCGTGGCGCCCATGCGCGGCTCGACCGTCAGCACATCCGCGCCGGCCTCCAGCAGCCGCTCCACCAGGCGTGATCGACCGAGCCCGGAGGCGACCATCAGTGGTGTGAGGCCACCGGCGCCGCGGCGGTGCGGGTCCGCGCCCGACTCGAGCAGTTCCACCACCGCCGCCACGTCGTTGGAACGGATCGCAGCTTCCAGTGTCATACCGGCTCCTTCCATGAACGTCTCCCCGTATGCGACACCCTGTTCCGGGAACCGGGTCAAGCGGCCGGCCCGCCGCGCCCGTCGGGCGCTCTCGCCCTGAATGTATTCCTGAAGCACAGGTGGCACCGGGAGGCTTCTGCGGCACGACAGGGAAAGATCACATGATCGTGGGGTTTCTGCACCCGGACGAATCGCTTCGGCAGGTCCGACTACTCGCCGGTCGCTGTCGCGACCGGATCCCGGCTGATCCTGCCGGCTCCCCGGACTCCAAGCCCGCCTGCCGCGTACCTTTCGCGGGCAGGCCTGTCAGCAGGCGAATGACCGAGAAGGAGATCGACGTGGCTTGGAGCACGAGCGAGCTCGCGACACTCGCGGGCACCACGGTGAACACGATCCGGCACTACCATCGTCTGGGCCTGCTCGAGGAGCCCGATCGCCGCTACAACGGCTACAAGCAGTACGAAACGCTAGATCTCGTACGCTTGCTGCGCATCCGCCGGCTGGCCGAGCTGGGCGTGCCCCTGTCCCGGATCAAAGAGCTGAGCACGGGCTCCCCCGTCAGCGCCGACTTCGACGCGCTGCCCGCCGACGCCGACGAGGCGACGCGGCAGAACCTCGCCGAGAAGTACGCACCGTCCCTGGTCCGTACCCTTCGTAACTGTCCCTGGATGGACAACGACGCGATGGCCCACGTGTCGAAGGGGAAGTCCGTCACGCGGCAGACGTTCATCGACGCGTTGCGGGAACTCCACAACGAGGCCCAGTTCGACGTCATCCACCGCGCCAAAGAGCTGGCCCGCCGGCAGTTGCGGGCGGAAGGCTGACCCGCCGTCAGTCCGCCACCGCGTCCAGCCACCGGTTGTACCGCAGGCGCAGGGCACGCTCGGTGCTGCCCACCGTCGCGCTGATCACGAGCGCGATGTTGAGCCAGGCCGACACGTCGATCGGCGACTCGAAGACACCGAACCGCTCGGCCAGCGGCGGGAACCGGGAGATCGACTCGACGGTCTGCAAAAGGCCGAGGATCAGCGGCACGAGGATCAGGACGAGGGAGATCACGCCGATCCAGCGGCTGAGCAACGGACGCTCGCGGTCGAGCCGGGCGCGGCGCCCCTCGGCCGAGCGCGGATCCGGCACGAGTTGCCGCTCGGTCCCGTCGTCGGCGACGAAGTGGCACCGCCGGAGGCCGAAGGCCGACGTCTCCACCTCGATCGCGCCGCCCTCGATCGGAAAGACGGCAGGGAGCCTCGCCCGCTCGAAGTGCCGGCCGTCGCGATACAGGTGGGCTTCGGTGTCAAGGTTCTCGTTGCTCTTCATGTGGTTCACGTCGACCGCGTATTCCGCCGGCCGGCCCGCGCCGGCGTCCGCGGGAAGATAGAGCAGGGACCGGGACAGAGGCTGCCACCAACGGAATCGCCTCAGCGCGTGCCCGTCCCCGAGTTTGAGGCGCTGGATGGCTCGGCGCCGCCGCCATTCGTCGAACACCCGGTCATCAAAAACCATGTTCCAGGGACACAGTCAAGCATGACCGACCCCTGCGCGTACGCACCGACGCGCAAGGTGGCACCGGGTCAAGGGCGGTTGCGGACTTCTCGAGCGGGCGTCATCCGCTGCCGGTCGGTGAGAGCCTCGCGAAGGGCGGCCCGTGAGTTGATGCCCGGCTTTCGAGGCGGCCGAGCACCGGAAAGCGCAGTCCCGAGCGGAACCTGCGGCTCCGGTGCCGTCGTCGGCCTCAGCGGCTCCAGGGGCCCCCGCCCCGTTCGGCCTCCGCGAGGACCTCGGCCAGCTCCGCCGGGCGGGACAGGAAGGCGGAGTGGGGGCTGTCCAGCGTGCGCGGGGTCGGCGACCAGCACCCGGTCAAAGGAGTGGTCACTCGCGGCGAGTTCGGCCACGGACGCGGTGACAGGGACGTACGCGCTGAGATAGACGAGGTGGGCGAACAACTCGGGAGCGAGCTCGGCGGCGGCGGTCGCGATCACGCCACCGAGGCTGTGCGCGACGACGACGCAGGGCTCGCCGTTCCCGGCCAGCCGGATCCGGTCGACGAGCGCCTCGGCGGCATCGCGCACGCTGACGCTGGCGACCGGCGAGAGCTCGGTGGCCAGCGCCGCCGGATCGAAGGGCCGCGCCGAGCGGGCGAACGGCGGCCGGCCGTTCAAGCCGTGCCCCGCGAGGTCCACCCCGACCGACGGTATGCCACGAGCGGCCAGGTGAGGCGTGACCGACGCCCAGCACCAGCTGCCGTGCCACGCGCCGTGAACGAGAATCATCGGTCGCATGCTGCCCCCTGAGTTCGTCATCAACACAACACCGCCTTTCCGCCGGCTCAGACCGAACATTCCGGCATCGGCTCCGGCAGCTTGAGATCGATCAGATAGTCAGCGGCGATCTTGTCGACACACGTGTTGACCCCGCCGGAGACAACCGTGTGCCCCTCACCCTTCACGGTCAGCAAAGCGCTGCCGAGGGTCTCGGCGAGTTTGACGCCGCCTGCGTGCGGGGTCGTCGGGTCACCGGTGATCGAGATGACGAGCGTCTTCGGAAGGCCTTGAACGTTCTGGGCGTACGGAATGCCGAGAGTCGGCGGCGCCGGCCAGAACTCGCGTCCGTCCCGGGCGCCCCGCCCGACGTCGCCGCCCGGGTTCATGAAGGGAGCGACCTCGAACGCCCGGGCGCGCAACCGGGCGACGTCCTGCGGAGTGCAACCGGGCGACGTCCTGCGGGGTGAGGCGCCGCTCGTCCATGCAGTTGATCGCGAAGAGGGCCTCGGTCACGTTGCCGTTCACCGCGTTGTCGGCCGCACCGCCGCCGAGGTCCTGCACCAGACGCATCAGACTGTCGCCGCGCCCTTGCCGCACCTCGTTCAGGCCGCGCACGACGGTGGGCCACAGCGTCGGGCTGTACAGTCCCGCCATCACACCGCCGACGGCCCCGTCGAAGTCGAGTTCCTGGCCCAGCGCGGGTACGGGCTTGTCCCGCAGCGGCTGCACGAGCGCCTGGAATCTCGAGGTCCAGGCCTTCGGGTCGGTCCCCAGCGGACACGAGGCGTCCTTGGCGCAGGTGGCCGCCATCACCTCGAACGCTCGCTGGAACCCGCCGTAGGCGGCGAGTCGCCGCTCGATCGTGCCCAGCCCCGGATCGAACGCGCCGTCGAGGATCATCGCCCGCACCCGCTGCGGGAACTGCTCGGCGTAGACCGAGCCGAGCCGGGTGCCGTAGCTCTGGCCGAGCAGGGTCAGCTTCTCGTCGCCCAGAACGGCTCGCAGAACGTCCATGTCGCGAGCGGTCGTGCGGGTGCCCATCGAAGCCAGCCCCTTCGCGCCCCCGGATCCCTCGGCGCAGCGGTCGAACACCGCGCGGGTGTCCTCCTCCGTCAGATCGACGGTCAAGGTCAACGTGGGGAACACCTCGTCCCCCCGCGTCGCGCCTTTCTCCGAATAGCAGTCGGCAGCCGGCTTGGTGGCACCGACACCGCGCGGGTCGAAGCCGACGATGTCGAAGGCTTCGGAGATGCGGCTCTTGGCCAGCCCCCGGCTCACGGCCAGCCCGCCCAACACGCCGGAGCCGCCCGGGCCGCCCGGGTTGAAGACCACCGAGCCCTTCGACTCCCCCCGCGCCTTGACGCGCAGGACCGCGACGGACGCGGTGGCGCCCTTCGGGTCGTCGTAGTCCAGCGGAACCGACAACCGTGCGCACTGGGCCTTGGGGTCCGCGAGAATCTCCGCTTCCCGTTTACTGGTGGCGAACTCGGCGCAGCCCGACCAGTCCAGCTTCTGAGAATAGAATTTCGTCAGGTCAGCCGCTGACGAACTGGCGGCCGGCAGGGGCTGGCTCTCCCCCGCCGTCGCTTCCGTCACGATCTCGGTGCCGCGCGACGGCGAAGTCGACCCCGGCGTCACGGCGGCGCTGCCGATACCGCCGTCCTCCGGATCTCCGAGGGCGTTCTTCCGGGCGATCGCCGGCCCGCGGCTGTACGCGTGCTCGATCAGAAGGCAGAGGTGTGCGACGGTGTCCTGGACGTCGATCAGCCCTTCGGACCGGTCGAACGCGTCCAGGTTGTCCGGCTCGACGGCCTGGTAACCGGCGTCCGCGCAGCCGTCGATCCAGCCGTTCACGACACTCGCGACGGCCCGTCGCTTGGCGTCGGTGGTGATGTCGAGCAGGATCTCCCGCCAATCGCCGTCGACGACCTCCTCGCCCTGCGCGTTCTTCGGCGTCAGGCCGCGGTTGCGCCAGTCCTGCACCTCCGAGGCGATCGGCTGGGTCTGGAAAGCGTTGACGTAGCAGATGTCGTAGGGGTCGGGGTCGGCCTCGTCCTGCCTGTCCCGGCTGACGGCCTTGGCGGCCGGATTGTCGCAGGCGCCGCCGATCCGGTGATCGAACACCGCGTTCGGGGTGGGCGGCGAGACCGCCCCTGCGCACCGTCTACACATTCGTCGACAACGGCAGCGCTCCGGCCCGGCCCGGCAGCGACGGCGGCGGGCAGGGCTCGGCGGCCGGCGTCGCGTCCCCTGAGCCCCCGTCCAGGGGACGCGACGGTCACGCCTCCACGGCCGAGCGGTCCCAGGCGGCCAGGTCGGCGGCGGCACCGTATGTTGCGCGGAGGAAGTCGAGGAGTGTCGCGTCGGGATCGGCTGACTCGGCCACCTTCTCGTACGGAAGCACACACTCCTGCAGGGTCTTGTCGAAGTACGCCTCCGTGCGCTCCCGGTAGCCCGGAGGTTCCGGATACGCGTACGCATAGAAGGCGCCTTCCTCACCACCGCCCGGCCAGAAACCGAAGCTGGCCAGCTCGTGCGAGTAGCCCTCGTGCATGACCCACGGCGGGCAGTTGGGCACGCCGCCCGGGTGTTGCGGGGCGACCCGACCGGAGAAGCGGGTGTACGCCAGATCCATCGCACCCCAGAAGAAGTGCACCGGGCTGGCCTTTCCCACGAACTCGGAGCGGAAGCGGCTCATCACCCGCTCGGCCTGCAGCAGCTGCCGCCAGAACAGTCGTGCGGCTTCCCCGTCGTACGAGCGGTTCCGGTCGTTCTCGGCGAAGGGGATCGCGAGCTCGACCTCGTTGGGCACGGGGTGGATGCCGGGCCTCAGGCCGAGCGCGGCCAGCGCCTCGAGCGTCTCGCCGTAGAACGTCGCGACGGGCTTCGGTTCGAGAACCACATCGCGCGAGCCGCCGTCGCTGGTGCGTACGCGCAGCCGCTCGTCGACGAAGTCGAACTCGATGTCGAAGACGCCCTTGTCGTACGGCACGGCCGAGGTGGTCAGGCCGCGGGCCGTGGGATAGAGCGTGACGTGCCACCAGTGGTTGGCCGGCGGCGTGTACGCCATCCGGATCTTGCCGACGATCTGGGTCCACATGTGCAGGGTGTCGCGGGTCTCGGTCCAGTCGGCCACGCGCAGCCGGGGCCACAAGTTGGTGATCGTTCTCTCCATGGTTCAGCCGATCGATCGGGTGGCATCGAGGACGGTCTCGGCGACCGCGACCGGCTCCGACACGGGAACGGCGTGCGACGCGCCGGCGAGTTCGACGGCGGCGTCGGAGATGACCGCCCCGCCGTACGAGTGGCCGACGAGCACGACCGGCCTGTCGATCGTGCTCAGGATGCCGGAGACGACGGCGGTGTCCCCGGACAGGCCGCGCAACGGATCGGGCTCGGCGATGACCGGGTAACGGTCGTCGAGCAGGCGCTGGACGACACCGCCCCGGCTTGCGGACTCGGCGAACGCGCCGTGCACCAGAACGACGGTGGGTTTCACTTCGGTTCCTTTCATCGGGCCGGCAGGACAGGTCGCGGCTCCGGCCCAGCAGAAACCATGTTCCCCGAACAGGGTCAAGACCTTGACTGTGTTCCCGCGACATGGTGTCGCATGACACCGAATGCCGACGGACGACGCAGGAGGTTGTACATGTACCGAAAACGTGGCGCTGTGCTGATCGGGGTGATCGCCTTGCTCGGCACATCTGTCGTGGCCGGGCCGGCTGCTGTGGCCCGGCAAGCCGCACCCGAGCTGACATGGGAAGCGTGCCCGGCCGAAGTCGTGATGCCGGCGCCGGTCGCGGTGCGGTGCGCGAAGATCCCCGTACCCCTGGACTACCGCGACCCGGACGGCGAGCAGATCGAGATCATGATCTCGAAGATCGCCAGCACCAACCCGGCCAAGCGGCGCGGCATCCTGCTGCTCAACCCGGGCGGCCCGGGCGGCATCGGGATCGACCAGGGCGCCTTCCTGGTCAGCCGGGGCCTGCCGACCACCGTGTCGGATGCGTACGACCTGATCGGCATGGACACCCGGGGGGTCGGGCATTCGACGAAGATGAGCTGCGGCTTCACGCTCGAGGATCCGTACTGGGCCAACGTTCCGCCGTACGCGGCCGACGACGCCGCGGTGACCCGGCAGGCCGCGATCGCGAAGCAGGTGGCCGACAAGTGCGCCGCCACCGACAAGGACGGCCGGCTGCGGCACATCACCACGGCGAACACGGCTCGCGACCTGGATCGGGTCCGGGCGGCGCTCGGTGAGAAGAAGGCCAGTTACTACGGAGCGTCCTACGGCACGGCCCTCGGCGCGACGTACGTCTCCCTGTTCCCGAAGACCACCGATCGGATCGTCTTCGACAGCAACGTCGGCGACACCCACCTCGACCCGGCGGGCATGCGTCGGTTCGGGCTCGGCTTCGAGCAGACGTTCCCCGATTTCGCCCGTTGGGTGGCGACCCGGCACGACTCGTACGGCCTGGGTCGTACGCCGCAGCAGGTCCGCCGGACCTTCCTGCGGATCACCGAGCGGCTCGACAAGACCCCCGCGCCGGACGGTGCCGACGGCGCCGTCGTCCGGTACCTCACCTTCGCCGGCCTCTACAGCGAGTTGTCGTACGGGCGGACAGCGCGTACCTTGCAGACGTACCTCAACCCGGCCGAAGCCCCGGCGACCAGGCAAGCGGCGCCGGCGAACCCCATCGACAACGCCCTCACGGCGTTCCTCGCGACCACCTGCAACGACGTCAACTGGCCCGAGGACGTGGCGACCTACCGCCGGGCCGTCGCCGAGGACCGCAAGTCGTACTCGCTGTTCGGCGCCGCGACCGCCAACATCACGCCCTGCGCCTATTGGAAGCACGAGCCGTACGAGCCTCCGGTGAAGGTCGACGCCCAGGGCCCGGCCAACATCCTGATCCTGCAGAACCGCCACGACCCGGTGACCCCGTGGGTGGGCGGAAAGCTGCTGCGCGACAAGTTCGCCCCGCGCGCCAAGCTGGTGACCGCCGACGAGAGCGGCCACGGCGTCTTCCTCGTCCACACCAACGCCTGCGCCCTCCACATCACCACGGACTGGCTGGTCGAGGGCGAGATGCCGGCCCGCGACACCACCTGCCGGCCCAGCTGAACAACCTGCGGTGACGGGCCGGGCGGATCCATCGCCCGGCCCGTCATCCGCCCGCGGCGGGCAGCCGGGGTTCACGGATCTTGGCTGTGTCGCCGGCACACGGTTTCTCATGGTCCCCACAATTCGAAAGGGGACGACACATGGGGAACGTCGAATACCACCGCGTCCTCGCGGGGAAGCGTCGCCGCGTCGGTCGCGGCATCCTCGCGATCGTGCTCCTGCTCGGCGGCATGCTGGTTTTCAGCGTCGTGTTGTCCGTGGGCGCTGCCGCTCTGGACGACCGTGGCGGCGACGGCTCCCACACTCCGCTGACGCACGCGGTGCAGCGTGTGGTCGGACACCGATGTGCTGTGGCTGCTGGCCACCACCCTGCCGCTCACCCCGTTGCAGGCCGCGGGCGAGGAGTACGGGTTCCGCGGGCCCATCTTCCGGGTCGCCGGAAGCTGGACCCGGGGCAGCCGATCGGGTCTCGTTGTCGGCCTGATCGTGATGCCGGAGCCGCGACCGCCGCCACGCTCATCCCGGGCGCCGTCGTCCTCGTCACCGTGGTGATCGTCTGGCTCACCACTCGGCGCACCGGACCGCTGACCGTTCAGGCCGGTTCGAGCCGGACATGACGATCGAAACCGCCTGCGTCATCGGTGCGAGCTCCGCCGGGCTGCCGGCGGCGCGAACACTGGCTGACCACGCGCGACGGGTGGTGCTTCCCGAGCGGGATGTGCTCGCCCCTTGATCAGCGCTCGTATCGGATGAGCAGCGTCCGAAGGCTGTGGACCAGTGGCGCCCAGGACGACGACGGTTTTGCCGATGTAGGTCATGCCGGCCACTTTCTCCTGATCCTGCGGTTCGCCTCCGGGCTCCCCCAGGGCCGGCTCGCACCCCTGGTGCCAAGCATCCTGTGGATCGGCGGGCCCCTACCGGTGGGTTGCCGGCGACCAACCAGGGTCACGGCCGGCGAAAGCGACGACCCGTTCCACCGGAGAAGCGTCGGGCGAGACAGCGTGCTCCGGGCCGAACGCCATGCCGGGGCCGCGCCACTCGGGCTTGAGCGTCGCCCGGTAGAAGGCAAGTGCTCGCTCGCAGGTCGCCTCGTCCGGTTTCCAGGGTAGACCCGCCGCGGTGGCCATGTCCCAGCCGTGAGTGATCACCTCGATCAGCAGCATGTCCAGGACCACGGCGCCGGGAAACGCTCCACCGAGGTGAGGCACGTTCACGATGGTCGTCTCGACCCCGGCCGCCGGCGCGGATCGCAAAGTCGCCGAGAGCCGCGGGAGGACGGCTTCAAGCTGGTCGGGCCCTGAGTAGGCGTGCGGGTCCGCTGCTCGCTCCTCGGCGCCAGGGTCGCCGAAGGCGGCGTCGAAGTAGGTCAGTCCGCCGGTGAGGTGCCGCCGCAGTCGCCGCACGTCGAACCCGTCGCACGGAGTCGGCAGCGCGTACTGCTCCGCGGTGGTGTCGGCCGCTACCCGCGCCAAGTCATCGAGCAAAGTCAAAATCACGCGGGCATTCGACACCGTGTTCCGGCAACAGGGTCAAGTGCCGTCGGCGCCACCGGTCGATCCGTACGGGCTCCGGCACGTGGTGCTGGAAGTCACGCCCGGCTTCCCGATCCGGCGTCGGGCAGGGCCACCCACAACTGGACGCCGTGGAGGACCGCGGTGTCCGCGGTGGAGACCTCGGAGTGGGCGATATCGCTCACTTGGATCACTCCACGATCGGGTTGTGCACGGCCGCCTGGGTCAGAAGCCGGAGCTCGGCGGCCTGGACGTTGGCGCCGAAGGCGGCGGTGCCCGGCTCGAGTCGGACACCCTCGGCGAGAGGTCCGATAGGCACGGGGTCGAAGCCCAGGTCATCGACGAGCGCCGCGACCTCGGTGACGTCTGCCTCGCTGTCACCGGCGACCGCGATCGCCTTGCGGCCCGGTGCCCCGGCGGGCCGGCCCTCGTCCTCCAGGTCGTGGTACCCCATGTGGTTGAAGGCCTTGACGACGCGTGCACCGTCGAGGAAACGCCGCACCTCCTCGCTGGAGGAGACGCCGGGCGCGAGGAACCGCTCGCGGGGCCCGTCGACCTCCCACCAGTGGTTCATGGTGTCGACAACGAGCTTGTGGCGCAGCTCGCCGGTCGGGAGCGCGCGATACTTGCTGAGCGGGAGGGCGAGAATCACGATGTCGGCGTCCCGTACGGCTTCGGCGGACCAGACGGCGGTGGCGCCGGGCGTCAGGACCTCGATGGTGAGGGCGATCTTCGCGGGGTCCCCCGACCCCGCGACGAGTACTCGATACCCGGCGGCGAGAGCGAGGCGGGCCAGGACCGTGCCCACCTTGCCGGCCCCGAGGACGCCGATGGTGCGTACGGCCGTGCGCACCGTCATCGGGCCACCTCCAGCGTGCTGGGCTCCTCGGCGAGCAGCTCGCGCACCATCGGGATCACCTTGGTGCCGTACAGTTCGACGGCGCGCAGCCGGTCGCCGGCCGAGACGGAGCCGGCGGCGGAGTAGATCAGGTCGAAGCGCCCGACGTCGAGCGTGCGGATGGCACGGGCCATCTTGCGCGCGACGGTCTCGGGCGAACCGACGTAGAGGGAGCCGTGCTCGACGTCGGCCTCGAACTCCTCACGCCGCACAGGGGGCCAGCCGCGCAGGGCGCCGATGCGGTCGCGCATCTCCTTGTAGCCGGGCCAGAAAAGTCGCTTGGCCTCCTCGTCGGTCCGGGCGACGAAGCCGGGCGAATGCACCCCGACCGGGTAGGCGGTGGTCTCCAGCTGTTGCGTGGCGCGCTGGTACAGGTCGACGTACGGGGCGAACCGGTCGGGCGCGCCGCCGATGATCGCGAGCATGAGCCGGAACCCGTACCGCGCGGTCCGGATGACGGACTGGGGCGACCCGCCCACACCGACCCAGGTCGTCAGCCGCCCGGACTCCGTCTTGGGGAACACGTCGGCGTCCTTGAGCGCGGCGCGCGTGGTGCCCTCCCACGTGACGGGTCCCTCGTCCAGCAGCTTGTGGAACAGGTCGATCTTCTCCTCGAAGAGGATCTCGTAGTCGGCCAGGTCATACCCGAACAGCGGGAACGACTCGGTGAACGACCCGCGGCCCAGGATCACCTCGGCGCGCCCGTTCGAGAGCGCGTCGACCGTGGCGAAACGCTGGAAGACGCGCACCGGGTCGTCGGAGGACAGGACTGTCACACCCGAGGCGAGGAGGATGCGCTCGGTCCTGGTGGCGATGCCGGCCAGCACCGTCTCGGGAGTGGAGATCGAGTACTCGGGGCGGTGGTGCTCACCGAGGGCGATGACATCCACGCCGACCTGGTCGGCGAGGACCGCCTCGTCCACGACAGCGCGGATCGCCTGACCATGGGAGACGACATTTCCCTGATCGTCGCGAGGTAGGTCACCGAAGCTGTCGATACCGAACTGGACGGCGGTGCTGTCGGTCATGGGTTCGCTCCTTGGGATACGGGTCTCACCGTGATTGGGATTGACGTGTCAATCCCGTAACGTGCAGAGTTGACGTGTCTATTCCAGGAGGTGCCATGGCGGAGAAGAAGCGCCGCGCGATGCCCACGCGCGAGGAGCTGCGCATCTGGCGCAATTACATCGAGACCGCCGAAACATTGCGCACCCTCCTGGAGGGACGGCTCCAGAGCGAGTCGTCCTTGTCCTCCGCCGACTATCGAGTGCTGCTCGCACTGAACGAGGCGGATCGAAGGACGATGCGTTCCTCCGAGCTGGCCCAGCTGATCGGCTGGCAACGCAGCCGCCTGTCACACCACCTGGGGCGGATGGAGAAGCGCGGGCTCGTACGCCGAGCCCCGTGCCCCGACGACGTCCACGGCATCGACGTGCGGCTGACCGACCTCGGAGCGGAGTCGTTCCGGCACGGCTCGGTGCCGCACCTGCGTGACGTGCGCGAGCTCTTCGTCGACGCGCTCTCCCCGGAACAGCTGGTACAGGTCGACGAGTTCACCGAGGCGCTACGCCGACACCTCGACCTCGAGCCGCAGCGCGTGCATCAGGAGAAGGAAACTCCATGACCATGCAGATGGTCGGCAAGACCTGCGGATTCGGCAGGGGGTGGCTGAAGGTGAGATTCACCTTCGACTCGCCGTCGCAGGACAGCTTCGTCGTGGAGGAGGGCGGGGTCATACCGAACGGCCACGCCGAGACCGTCGCGCTCCCCACGAGCGCGTCGAGCTCGGCGATCGGTTCGGGGGCGAGTCTGTGCCTGCCGATGATGTCATCCGGCCAGGTCATGGTCTTGCTGGGGATCGCCTGACGTGCGTGATGCCCAGCCGCTCGGAGCGCGGCATGATGATCGTCTGCGCTCTTTCGCCTGGCCTACCCCGCCGTCACGAACACCTTCGCCGCACTGCGGCTGCTGCCGATGGGCGATCGGGACAAGGACGTCGAGATCCTCGCTCTTCGCCACCAGATCACCGTTCTTGAGGGGCATTTCGGCCAGATCTATAGCGCTTCGTCCTGCGCATACTGCAGGAAACCCCCGCAAACGCCTCACCATTCTTCCGAACCACGCTGCGTATGTGGGAGACGAGGCTAGAGTGGCCGAGTTCTCCAGGAAAGGATCATCATGCTCAGCATCGTCCGGCGTTCTGCCCTTGCGGGCGCGCTCGCAACGAGCCTCGCCGTGGCCACCGTCGGCTTCGCACCTCCCTCGGCCGCGGCGGCACCGCCGTACGGACTCCTCAAGCTGGTCTTCAGATGTGCCCACGTGGGGGGCGTGTCGGTCACGGTCGTGGGTCCGGGCGTCGCGAGCAGCGCGCGCGACGAAAACGGCACGCACTACTTCCGGGGCCGGCCCGGCGCCTACCGGGTGAAGCGCCTCGCGAACGGACGGATCGCACCGAAATCCAGGCTCATCCAGATCCCGAAGTTCTCGACCCGTACCGTCAATGTCTGCTCCCTCAAGTGGCCCGGGCGCCCGTGACCCCGGGCCGCCTTTCTTGCGTCGGGCCCATGCCGCGGGGCAGGATCTGCTCCGCCAGCCACGCGGCGGGGTCCACACTGTTGTTCACGGCCATCGCTCCGTGCTCCTTCGATCTTGGTTTGGCAACCTGAGGGATCACGCGACGGCCGTCCTTGTTTCACGACGCCACGCCTGTCACCTGGGAAAACTCGCGCACCACCTCCGTGGACGCAACCGCATCCGCTGTGCTAGTGTGCCCGCGAGGACCAATGGGAACACAGTGTCGAGAACTCTCCTGTGGGCTTGACTCGACGGTGGGATCACGTCGAATCCCGTGGAACCGCATCGAGATCATCGCATGGACCTCCAGGCGTCGGCCACGACACGCATCCGTGTCCGATGTGATCCAGGAAGGGACAGACATGGCCTGGAGCACCCGAGAACTCGCCGAGCTCGCCGGCACCACGGTGAACACCATCCGGCACTACCACCGGCTCGGCCTGCTCGAGGACCCGGAGCGCCGGTACAACGGATACAAGCAGTACGGCGTACCGCATCTTGTCTGCCTGCTGCGCATCCGCCGCCTTGTGGAGCTCGGGGTGCCACTGTCCGAGATCGGCGTGGCGAAGTCGAACAAGGACGTTCCCCTGGAGGTGTTGCGCCAGGTCGACGCCCAGCTCGCAGCCGAGATGGAGCGCCTGCGCAGGGCCCGCTCCGACATCGCCGTCATTCTGCGCGACGGCGTGCCGGCTGACACCCCGGCGGGCTTCGAGTCCGCCGCCGGGCACCTGTCCGCGGCCGACACCTCCCTCATCCACGTCTACACCCGGCTGTATGACGACGACGCTCTGAAAGACCTGCAGCGCATGACGGAAACCGACACCGATCCCGCCAACGCGGAGATGGACGCCCTTCCTCCGGACGCGGACGAGGCCACCCGGCAGAGCCTCGCCGAGAGACTTGCACCGCTCATCGCCCAGAAGCTCATCGACTATCCGTGGCTGAACAACCCTGCCGAGCGCCTGTCCAAGAGTGAGCACGCCACCCAGCAGACGTTCATCGACGCCGTAACCGAGCTCTACAACACCGCGCAGATCGACGTGCTCACCCGGGCCAGCATCCTCGCGCACCAGCAATTGGGCCTCGTACGGGCGGCCGAGGACGACACAAATCCCGCTTGACCCCTCCCGTCGGGCCTGCGCCCGCCCGCGAGCTCGCCGACCACAGCGCTGCCACAGCGGCGGCCGCGCAGCCGCCGTCGACCACCGGAGAACGATCGCAACACTGGCGACTGCCACGCTGGAGCGGACGGCCGGCCCTGGCGCCGCCGTTTCTCCGATCGGTGAACCGACAACTCACCGATAGTGCAGCCGCCGGATCGAGTACGACGTCCGTGATCGGTGTTCGGGTCACTGTTTGTCGCGCGGCGGGTTGAAATCGTCTTCCGGAGCGATGGTGTCCGAGCCGCGGCCGTGCCGTGCCCCGGTGAGCACCCCTGTCACCAGAAGGGCGGCCAGGCGGGCGGCGTCATAGTGGGGGTCGTTGCCGCCGCCGATGCAGAGGTTGCCGATGCCGCGCATGAGCATGTACCCCGACACTCGCCCGGTGGCCTCCGGTTCGAGCGCGGCGTCAAGCAGGGCGTCGCAGACCGGGACGAGCCGGTCGACGAAGTACTGATGCAGGGTGTTCACGCCCTCCTTGTCGGACCCGAGAGCGCCGGCGAGCCCGTGCTTGGTCACGAGGAAGTCGACGAAGCCGGCCGCCCATCGCTGGAGGGCGACCCCTGGGTCGCCGGACTCGCGCAGGAGTGAAGGGCCCGCTTCCGCCAGCGCTTCCACTTGGTGCTGATACACCGCCGTCACCAACGCGGGACGCGTGGGGAAGTGCCGGTAGATCGTCCCCATGCCCACCCCCGCACGTTCGGCGATCAGCCGCACAGGCGCGTCCACGCCGTCCGTCACGAAAACAGCGGCGGCGGCCTCCAGCAGGGTCTGTTCGTTGCGCCTGGCGTCGACGCGCTTCGCGCGGGGTGTCGAGCCGGCGGGACCGGGATTAGTCATGGGAACCTCCGTCGAGACTTGCGAAATGGAACGCTGCTCCGTATTGTTTCGGAGCGACGCTCCGCTTAAATTGTCCTCGGCGGGGGCCCCGAACGCAAAGGAAGAGTGATCTCCCATGAGCGGTACTCCCGCAACGACCGACACCCCGATCGTCCATATGCTCGACGCCGTCGTCGGTCCCGGTGCCCCAGTCGTCTCGCTCGCCCCGGTGCGTCTCGACGCGCCAGGGCGAGCGCTCCCCCTCGACGTGCGCGTCTCTGCCCCCGTGACCGGGCGGCACCTGCCGGTGCTGCTGTTCTCGCACGGCAACGGGTGGTCGCTCGACGGATACGCACCCCTGACGGCCTTCTGGGCGTCTCGCGGGTTCGTCGTCGTCCAGCCGACGCACCTGGACTCCCGTCGCGACGGCATCGGGTTCGACGACCCCGGGTTCGGCCACGTCTGGACCGAGCGGCATGCCGACCTCGTGCGAGCCATGGACCAGCTCGAGGCGATCGAACGTGCGGTGCCAGGCCTTGCCGGGCGGGTCGATCAGGACCGGGTCGTCGCGGCCGGACACTCCTGGGGCGCCCAGACCGTGCAGATGCTGCTCGGCGCCCGCGTCCTCGACAGCACGGGCAAGGCCGGCCAGGACTACGCGGACCGGCGCGTGCAGGCCGGCGTGCTGCTGGCCGCGACCGGGATCAGGGGCGAAGAGCTGCACCCGTTCGCCCAGGAGCACTTCCCGTTCATGAACCCATCGTTCACCGAGCTGACCACGCCCACGCTCGTGGTGGCCGGCGACCAGGACCAGTCGAAGATGTCCAGCCGCGGCCCGGACTGGTTCACAGACGCCTACGCCCACAGCCCGGGCGCCACCGACCTGCTGACCCTGTTCGGCGCCGAGCACTCCCTGGGCGGCATCCCGAACTGGGAAGCCGCCGAGACCACCGACGAGAACCCGGAGCGCGTCGCGGTCCTGCGGCGACTGACCACCGCCTACCTGCGCAGCGCGCTGGACCCGGCCGATACCGGATGGGCGAAGGCCACCGCGGCGCTGGCTGAGACCGGTGCGGCACTCGGCCGCATCGACAGCAAGTAGCCCCGGGCACGTAGTCCCCAGCGCGATTAGTCCGACCGGGTCGTCAGCGACTGACCTGAGCCGCATCATCCCTCGCGCGCTGCGGCGCCGTTCCCCGAGGCGGATGCGCACGGATGGCGGTAATGCGCATGTGTGTGAGGATGATCAGAGTCCGCCCCGCAGCGGTGAGCCCTGCCCGACGGCTGGAGCGCACGAACAACGGCGTGCCGAGAATCTCCTCGAGCTTACGGATCTGATGGCTCAGGGACGGCTGGGAGATGTAGAGCCGCATGGTCGCGCGGCCGAAGTGCAGCTCCTCGGCCACGGCCAGGAAGTGGCGCAGGAGGCGCGGGCCGATATCGATGGACAGATCCTATCGTCGGGCGTCGGGACAAGTCGTGGACGCCCGCCACAGCGTCGGGTCACGCCACGGGAGGGACTCCGCCCCACTCCGTCGACGCCGGTCCGGCATGCCCGGAGCCGGTCCCGGTCGGCGTGACCGAACGGCCTCCCGCACGGCCCGGCAGCTCTGAGCCTGCCCTTCGGACGCCAGCGGCGGGGTCAGCGCCGAGGCGCACGACATGGCGGTGCGCCGCATGGAGCGCGCGGGCGTCGTCCCGGTCACCTGGTTGGTCGCGTCCAGCGAGTGGCGGCGCGACTGGGCACACGAGGAGACGGCCAACCAGCTCGGGCCGATCCTCTTCGAGCACGGCGGCGCCACCGGCGTCGCGCTCGCGTGGGAGCTGCAGCTGCCGGCCACGCCAACCACCGACGGTGCCGGCGCGTAGTCCGGTCTGTCGCTGAGCTGGAGGCGGCTCCGGCGCTCGTGGCGCGCCAGGCCGCCTCCTGTCTCGGACTTGACCTGGCCCCAAGGACACGGTTTCAACTGGCTCCTCGACGGCATCGGCGTCTGACGACTCACGCCATACCGACCTCGCGTCCACCCGTTAAGAACGTCCACCCATTGAGAACGTCTACCTGTTGAGAACAGAGAGAACATGATGGAACACCCCATCACGCCTGTCGAGTACCACCGTGGGCTCGTGAGCGACAAACGCCGTATCGGGCGAGGCATCCTCGCCATCGCCCTCCTCCTCGGGGGCATGCAGATCTTCGTCTTCGCGCTCGCCATCATCGCCACCCTCATCGATTCGGCGATCGGCACCGAGGCCAGGGAGGGGTACACCCCGCTCGTCAACGCCGCGGGTGCGTTGTCCGTGGCCCTCCTGATCCCGTGGAGCATGCTGATCCAGCGCTGGCTCTACGGCGTGCGCGGCGGGTCGCTGTCCTCGGTGCTGTCGCACTTCCGCCTCGACGTCTTCGGCCGCGCCCTCGTGGTCCTCCTTCCGGTGATCGTCGTGTTCCAGGTCGTTTATTACTGGACGCCGTTGCCGCAGACGACCTGGGCATGGCACGACACCCTGCTTCTCGCCGCCACGGCACTCGCCCTGACGCCGTTCCAGGCCGCGGGCGAGGAGTACGGCTTCCGCGGTCTCATCTTCCGCGTCGTGGGCAGCTGGACGCGCAGTGCCCGCCTCGGGCTCGTGCTCGCCATCATCATCTCGAGCGTGCTCTTTGCGAGCGTCCACTTCTCCACGAGCGGGTTGCTGAACCTCTGGTACATCGTCTTCGCGGTCGGCACCGCGTGGATCACCTGGCGTACCGGCGGGCTCGAGATCGCCGTCGTGCTCCATGCGGTGTACAACGCTACGCAGTTCGTCATCGACGCCGCACTCCAGGTGGACCCGACCGTGGCTACCGACCGCTCCGCCGGCGCGATCGACCTGAGCGTCCTCATCCCTGTTCCGCTCGTCATCGGCACCGTCATCGTCGTGGCGATCCGTACTCGACGCACAGGGACGGTTCTGACGCCGAGGGCGGCGGGGGCGGCGGGGGCTCCTGCGCAGACCTCGACTGTCTAGAGATCCCCGGATGCTCCGGGAGATGCGGTAGCGAGCGGCCCAGTATTTCCTGCGGCCACACCGTTGACCGTCTGTGTTTGCCTCTACGGCAGATTTTCTACTCAAGAGCGGATCGATCGATCCCTCCTTAAGAAAGGTTGTTCATCGTGCGTACACCAGAGCCCTGTGGGCCCCAGAGCGCGGATCCCCGACCCGACCCCGCGGCACCCATCAGCCGGGCTGCAGCGGGGCAGGCACCAGTCGTCACGGGCGGCGACGGCGGATCGCGCCGGTCGGGAGCCGAACAGTGACGGGGCCCATGGAGCATGGCTACTCCGCTCCTCTTCACGCCGGTGACGCAGCCGTCACACTGCCTGGAACACTGCCCGAACGTCCGTTCGGCGTCCACTTCCGCATGGCGCGCTGGAAGTCCCTGGTCGTCCTGATCGCGATACCGGCGATGCTGCTCCTGGTCCAGATCATCGTGTTCCAACCGGTCGTCCTGATCGAAGGCCCGGCAGACCCGAACAAGCCCGCACTCACACCGCTCACGATCGTCGCCACGGGCCTCAGCACCGCCATCACCGCGTTGCTCGCGACGATACTGGTCTCGAAGATGGCGAAGGTGCCGTGGCGGGCGGTGTTCCGTCATACCCGCACCTTCGACTGGCGCCGCGCCGGGGTCTATCTCCTCGGATCTGCGGGCCTGGTCGGTCTTACGACCATCGTGACGGCACTCATCGCGCCGGGGTCCACCGGGATGGGGGAATTCAAGATGGGGGCATCCACCGTCGCCATCCTCATCGCCACTCTTCTCGCCATCCCTCTGCAGTCGGCAGGTGAGGAGATAGCCTTCCGAGGAGCGGCCATCCCCGCCGCCGGCTCCTGGTTCCGTAGCATCCGTCTCGCCATGGCGTTCGGCATCATGGTCTCCGGAGCGCTCTTCGCGGTGGTCCACGTGTCCCTGGACCCGTGGCTCGTCAGCTATCTGTTCGTCTTCTCCGCGTGCACAGCGCTCATGGGCCTGATCAGCGGCGGGCTGGAAGCCGCGATGGCATTCCACGTCTCCAACAATGTTCTCGTAGGCATCGTGAACGGCCTCTTCGCAGGCGGCGGCCCGTCGGTGATCGACCGTGCCGTCGGCTCCGGGCCCGGCGCCTCCATCATCATCCTCATGGTGATGAACGTCCTGGTCGTCGTCATGGTCTGGCTCGTGGAGCGCGCCAAGCGCTCGAACTCGACGGCGCCGACGGCGCCTGGGAACCGCTGAGAGTACTCGAGCTCCGGCCGCGCGTCCCGTACCGGGGCGCGCGGCGGCACCCGCGTTCACGAGGCCCCAGAAGTCACACGGAGGAGTACTTGGCCTCCGGGTGGTTGATCGCGCAAGTAAACGGCTGTCTTTCCGCCGACAAAGTGCCCCTCTTGTGGTCCGGCGGAGAGAGGCATTGGGCATCGGCTCACCACAGCGAAGTGGTGGAGGGCGCGGAATCCGCGTGATCGCCATCCGTGCGTTGAGTTCGAGCCTCGCCTTCGTTCCGGTGGCTACAGACCGACGCCTCGCATGGCGTTGTCGCGCCAGCGGTCGACGGCGCGGATGTAGCGCAGCACGACCGGGGAGGCCGGGGCCCAGCGGCCGTGCTTGGCGATGACGGAGACGGGAACCCCCGCGGCGTAGGCGACGGTGGCCCCACCCGCGCGCAGGCTGTGCGCGGTGAAGGTGCCGGCACCGGGTACGGCGGCGCGGACGGCGAGGTCGCGGACGATGACGTTGACAGCGTCGGCGCCGAGGCGGGGACCGAGGTTGCCGTGGCGGTCGATGCGGCGCAGCAGCCGCCCGGAGGTTTCCCCGGTCTCGGTGAGCACGGCGGTCCAGTCCCTCCAGACAGCCACCGGATCGGTCAAGGGATGGCTGCCGCGCGGAATGGCGATGGTCTCACCCCGGCTGTCCTTGTCGGTTTTGGAGGTACGGATGGTGATCTCCAACCCATCAGGAACCTCGCGAACATCGTCGCAGGTCAAAGCGACCAACTCGGAGCGGCGGCCCATCAGGGCCAGGCCCAGCACCAGCAGAAGCCGATCACGCAGACCGATGCGCGTGCTCAGATCACAGGCGCTGACCATGGCGCGCAGCGCGTCGATGCCCACCGGTGGGGCTTCACGCTGGCCACGGGTGCCGACCTCGGCGCGCGCGCGTTTGTAGGCGCGCAGCGCCAGGCGGGCCGCGTCGGTGAGGGGCTGATTGGTGTAGCCGGCCAGGCGGTGCATGGAACGCACGCAGGCGATGGCCTGCTCGATGGTGGCCGGGGCCCGATCGGCGGCGCACAGCGTCTCGACGTACTCAGCCAGCGTGTGGCCGGTGGCGGGCAGCTCCACCCGGCCGTGCTCGGCGCACCAGGCGGAGAAAGCAGCCCATTGCCGTTCATACGCACGCCGGGTGTTGGCAGGGACACCATCGGCGATGCGAGCCCGGGCCTGGTCGCTGAGCGCGTAGTCCGCCGCGGTGTACTGCCCTTCACCGGTCGCGGCCGGGGCAACCGGGCCCTCGTCCTCCATGCGAACGATCTGTCCGGTGATCGGCTCCTCACGGTGCCCGTCATGCGTCATTCGGCAGCCTCCGGAGGCCTCGTTCAGAGGGCCGTTCTGACCCGCGATAAGCAAGATTATCGCGGGTCAGGCTCAATCTCCACTACCCCTCAATATTTCGTTTTGTTGCGCACGAAAACCAATCGTTCGCGAACGGTACGCTGCTAGCCTTGCGGAATGACCGATAGCCCTTCCGGCGCCTCCGGGCCTTTCGTGAACCTCGACGTGAGCGACGACAACGACACCGGGCGAATGTGCGCCCGTTCGGGGTGCGCCAACCGGCTGGAGCCGCCGGGCCGCACCGGCCGCCGCAGCGGCCGTCCGGCCCTGTACTGCGGGGACGCCTGCCGCGCCGCCGCACACCGCGCCCGTACCGCCACTCACACCCCGGTCATCACCGAGGCGCTACGGCGCACCGGCGCGCTGAGCGGCGACCTGCTGGCCGCGGGCGAACAGTGGAGCGCCCAGCTGACCGCCCTCACCGAAGCGCTCAGCAGCGCGACCACCGGCGCACTCACCCAGATCGACACCGCCGAACAAGCCGCCGAAGAGGCTCGCGCCGCCGCCGCGGCCGCCGAGCAGCGCGCCATCGACGCCCAGCACAAGGCCCAGACGGCGATCACCGCAGGAGAGAAGGCCGTCCAGCAGGCCACCGCGGCACAACAACGCGCCGAGGAATCCGAACGCGCGGCCTGGCGCGCGGCCGGCGAACACGAAGCCGAACGTGCCCACGCCCAGCAGACCGCCACCACCGCCACAGAACGCGCCGCGACCTTGGAACGCGACGTCCGGCACACCACCTCCGAACGCGACGCCCTGCAGAAAGTCCTGGACGCCGAACGCCGACAAGCCGCCGCAGCAGCCGACGAGCACGGCCGCCAGGTCGCCACCCTGAACAAAGCGCTGGCCGACCGCACCGCCGACCTCGACCAGGCTCGCGCCGGCCTGAAAGCCGCCGGTGACCGAGCCGAGCGCGCCGAGACCGCCCAGCGCAAGGCGCAGCAGGACACCGAGACGGCCCGCGCCGAGACAAGCCGGGTGCGCGAGGAACTCACCACGCACATCACCCAGCTGAGAGAGGAACTCACCGCCGAACGCGATGACCTGCGGCGGACCCGGGCACGGCACGACGAGGCACGGACCGCGGCCGCGGTGGCCGACGCCCAACTGAAGGCGCTGCGGCAGGCGCTGGAGCAGGCCGAACACCGCGCCCGCACCGCCGAACAGCGCGAAGAAACCACCCAACAGACGATCGACCGTCTCCTTGCCCTCCAGCAGGTCCTGCGAGACGCGCCCGCTGAAAGCTCAAGCGCCATCGCGCGTCGCAAGAACGCCCCTGAGCATCCTTGAGAAACTCACCCCTCTGGTCGCAGCCGCCACCGATGCCGGAGAACGCCTCTCTCAACACCATTTTCTGACCCCGGCCAGGGGCCACCACCAGCTCTGCGACAACGAGTTCCGCCGACACGAAGCCCGGCGCCGGGCGGCAGCGCCGGGTGGCCACTCCCCCCGCGTCCCAGCGGCTCCAGCCGGTTGGCACACCCCGAACGGGCGCACATCCGCCCCGTGTCGGCGCTCCCGTCGACAATCTGGGCGGGCTCGGAGGTGCGGGAAGGATCATCGCTCACCCGCGAAGAATAGCATCGTACCGTTCGCGAACGATCTACTTTCGTTCGGAACGATACGAAACTTAATCGGCGCGCATACCTAGCAGCAGGCTTGCGATAACTTTCCTTATCGCAAGCCTGCTGTCGCCTAGCTGGGACCGATAAGCCGGGAAAACCGGCATGAGAGGTAAGTGCACAGGTCAGAGGGGTTTCGTCATTTACTGGCAGTGGCAGCTGCGCCATCGGGACGTCAGTGAGGCCTTCGCCGATGACGAGTAGCCCACCGGTGCGGATGCCGTACAACGCATGCGGATCAGCCGTAGTTGAGCAGGGTCCGGGCAACCTCGATGTCGGTGATGAGGATGTTGATCCAGCCGCCGCGGACGGCGCCACGTATCGCGGCGATCTTCGACTTGCCCCCGGCGACGCCGATCCGCCGCTCGACCGCGCGGAGCTGGTCGGGCGAGATGCCGATGATGCGGTCGTCGAAATCGGCTTCGACGGGTCGCCCGTCGGCGTCGAAGTAGCGGGTGCGCACGTCGCCGACCGCGCCGAGAACTTCAAGACCGCGGAAACGGGGTGTGATCGACAACGGAACGGCCAGTGGCGTTAGCGAGCCAGCTCTGGCCGAGTTACCGCCGTCCCCCGCTCCGATGCGCGTAAGGAACGCACGCTAACTCGTGAACCACGAGGGTGACCGCGATGCCCGAGGCGCGCAGTTCGCGGGTCAGGGTGAGGGCCCGTTCGAGTTCGGGACGGTTCGTGGCGCGGGTGGAGATCTTCTCGGAGAAGATCCGGGTGACGCCTGCGCTTTTGAGGGAGTCGAGCTGGGTGTTCAGGGACTGGCGGGTCGTGGAGGCGCGGGCGTAGCCGATTCGCACGTGCCCGGCCGGTGTGGTGCCGGCCGCTGCTGGACGGGGCAGTTCGGCCCAGGCCGATCCGGGCTTGCGGATCGGAGGTGTTGGGACGTTGAGGGTCTTGACCAGGTGGGGTACGAGCCGGAACCGGGCGGTGTGGTAATGGATGGCCACCTTGCCTTTGCCGGTCCGGCACGGCGAGCCGGCGGGCGCGGCACAGGAGGACATGGGGCAGTCGCCTGCTTCCACGCGCAGGAAATCCTCGTCACTCACCCCGACATCGTTTCATGTGGGTGTTTCGGAAACCCATGAAACACGCTTCGCCCTGGACGGCCCGCGTCCGGCGCCCTGTTTCATAGGTGATCGCCTATGAAACACCGGACGGATCGGCGACTGCCGAATACGCGGCGACCTTCCGTGGCCGTTCGCCATAACCGGGCCGTCCCGGAAAGCCTCGTAAGGAATTCTGGCCGCCGATCAGGTTAAGGGCGACTATCGGGGCATTCAGCACCGATCAGGGCTACCTTATCCATCCTCGCCTCACCCCTTTTCGCGTCACATCTTCGAGCCGTAGACATGGCGGACATTTGACCGCACGAAGCCATATGGCCCCTCTGACCTGCATAAACTCGCTCAACGAAGTGGAATCGGCGGGAGAGGTTTCAATGCGCACCCTAGGCTATTCAATGGGTTTCGGCGCCTTTGTCGTAAGTGCGGTGGTTATCGCCGCGAACTCCACCTCGGCGCGGGCGCCGCTGAACCCTGTCAGCGGGAACAACGGTTTCACCGCCGTGGTGGAATCAGACGCACGGCTGAACAGTAACGAGAACGAGGGCACGCTGGCGGTGGGCGGCAACCTCATCATGACCGGCGACTACCGCGTCGCCAACAACGGGGCGGGCACCTTCGTCGTGCCCGGCGACGCGCGGCCCACCGCACTGGTGGTGGGCGGCCGCATCGATTTCGCCCAGAGCACCCCCACCGGGCGGGTCTCGGTGCTGTCTGGCGGATATGTCAAGGTCGGCGACCTCACGGGTGCGTTCGTGATGGACACCGACAACAACGGCGCGGCCGTCAACACCCGGGTGAACGCGACCGGCGACTACGAGGCGCCCTCCCGGGTGGAGCTGACCGTACGCCAGCCCGTCGCCTCCGTCGGCCCCGCCACGGTGATGGACTTCACCCAGCTGTTCACCACCTACCGCGCACGCTCCACCGCCCTGGCCCAGTGCGCCAACACGGTGATCCTGCGTGACGGCAACGGGGTGCCCTTCCCCGGGGGCGTGGTGCCGCCCAATTCCACCGTGCGCATCAGCCTGGCCCCCAACGCCACCAACGTCCTGCAGATCAGCGCCGCGAACCTGACCAACATCGCCACCCTCATCTTCGACGACCAGCCCACCGCCACCAGCCCCCTCATGATCGTTGTGGACACCACCGCCGTGGGCGGCGACTACACCTGGGCCGCCCCCAACTTCGCCGGCATCGGCGGCCCGCAGGCTTCCTTCATCCTGATCAACTTCCCCGACGCCACCACCATCAGACTGCCCGCCAGCGGAAGCGCCACCATCGAGGGAACGATCTTCGCCCCGAACGCTTCACTGATCGATGAAAGCTCCTCCAACATCGAGGGCAACGTCATCGTCCGCGAACTGACCCACGGCACCGCCGCCAACAACGGCGGAGAGATCCACGACTTCCCCTTCAGCACCGAGCTCAACTGCTCCGCCCCGACGCCCACGCCCACCCCGACGCCCACTCCAACGCCGACGCCCACGCCCACCCCGACGCCCACCCCGACGCCCACCCCGACGCCCACTCCAACGCCGACGCCCACCCCGACGCCAACGCCGACGGTGACACCGACGGCGGCTCTCACAAATCCAGGGTCCTCGACCAGCGAGCTTCGCGGGCACCACCACCAGGCAAACTCGGTGAAGGTGAGCCGTAACGCTCACTGCCGGCACCGGGGGGAGCGCTGCCACGGCAGGCACTGGAAGAGAACCGGCCGCTGTCATGACAGGCAGGCGCGGGGGTGCTTCGGTCCCCAGCATGGGGGCCGGACCGACAAGGGTCGGTGATCGAGTGGTCGATGTGCTATCCGCGCGACGTCGCCGAGCGCGACCCGCCCCAGCCTGCCCTGAAGCGTGAGGACGTGCACACCTCTCGGCGGCGCGCCTCGCTACGGCTGCGCAATGTCACGAACAACACGCCGACCATAGGCCGGGCGGGGGTTTGTAGTAAGTAATCGCCTCACCACGCGAGCACCGCAACGCGGACCGGCAGGGAAGGGGGTGAGGCTTCGGGGGCGATCAGATCGGCCCGAAACGGCGATCAGGTTCCTGCGCTGAGCTTTCGGCCCTGCGGCAGGTAGGAGATCCCCAGCAGTTCCAACAGCCCGAAGACCAGGTCGCTGTACGATCCGGTGTCGGAAACGACGATCTCGGGCAGTTCCCCGCCGTCCAGCCCGAAGATGACGTCGACCATGTGCAGGGAGTCGCGAACCGTCCCCGACACGACCTTCGCACCCCGCCCCATTCCGCGATCGTTCATAGCATTCAGCCAGGTCATACCACGTTTGGAACCGAAGAACTTGCGGTTGGGGCGGGCGAACGCGGCCGGGACCGGGACGACGAACCGCATCCCGTCGACCGCGGCGACCAGGCCGCCACCCCACGCCTGGGCCAGACTCAGCCCGCCCTGGCGGGCGACCAGCGGCACGTTCGCCACGCCCAGGGTCTCGGGCCGAAAACAGTTCTGGAAGACGTTCGACAACCGTGAGCGCTCCAGGGCGGGCACGCCCTTCTTGGCGATCGGCCGATACCCCACGTTCATCGAGTGCGCGGCCAAGCAAGCGGCGATCGAGGTCGGCAGATCGCTCAGCCGCGACCGGCCGCCGGGGGCGGCGGTGAACGCCTGTGCCAGCGACGGTTCCCACGACATCACCTCAAAGATCACCTCGGGTAGGTCGACGCGCGGCAGCATCGCCGTCGTGCGGTTGCGCAGGTCGACCAGCGACGGAGGCTCCTCCACCGCCTTCACCCCGGTCAGATGGATCTTCCCGACCTCATCGATGCGGACCTCGGTGTTGGTCGCCAGGCGCCCGCCGACCTCGGTGTAGACGACGTCCAGGGTACGGGCGTGTTCGGCCAGCAAGGCGTCCGGGTCCTCCGGCAGGCCGAGCGTGGTCAGCACCTCACCCCGGATCGTCTGCCACTTCTCGCCTTCCAAGAGCTGGGCCTGGGGATTACGCCACTTGGTGGAGGCCTCGGCGTAGATCTCACGGCGCTTGAGGTGACGATAGAACTGCTCCAGCACGCAGAAGGTGTAGGCGTGCCGGTTCACCGCGCCCCCCTGGTGCGAGGGGTGGCCGAACACCAGGCGTTTCCAAGAACCGTTCACCACCGCGGGTTCGATCACTCTGGCCGGGATCAGCGGCGCCGCCAGGCGACTGCGGTGGGCCAGCACCTCCGGCAGCCTGCGCATCGCCGCCAGGATCGGGGCTCCCTCGGCGTTCGCACCGAACGCGATCACCACGGGCAGAAGCTTGAGGAACCCCGACACCGTGGTGTAGCGGCCGACCAGCTCAGAGCGCCAGTCGTCGGGATCGACGGCATCGGCCGGCGGCACGTTCTCATTGACCAGCACCAGCGCGGCCCGCAACTCCGCGCGGGAGATGACCGCCTCGATCGCCTCCCACACCTCCGACACCCGCGGCTCGGAATCCGGGCCACCCCACCCCTCGGCCTCGAACAACGCCTCCACCGCCACCGTCAGCCGGGCCGAGGCCTTGGCCAGCTTCGGATGCTTGCGGACCTTGTCCTTGTCGGCCGCCATGTGCGCCTTGTTCAGCAGCTCGGTGGCCATCAGCAGATCCAGCAGCTCCAGCGTGTCGTCGACCGACTTGGCCTCCAAAAGCCGGACCGTGGCCAGCAGCGTCGCCAGCCGGCGGCCATCGCCGTGGCGGCGGATCAGCGAAGCGTCCGCGCTCATCCCGTACTTGGCCAGCTCACCCAACCGGCGCGGCGGCACCTGCCCCTCCGCGCCCAGCGCGGCCAGGCCCAGCCCGGTGATCTCCGCGACCTGTTCGAGTGCCTTGATGAGCGTCGGCCCGCTACCACGCGGCGGCGGCCCCTTACGCCAGCGTTCCAGGTCAGAGACCCGCGACCCTGGCGCCACATCCAGCAGCTGATCCAGCACATACCGCTGGCCCGTCGACAGCAGGCCTTCCAGCACGTCCCACAACCGGTGCGTCGTGTCGTCACGGACCCTCGCCACCAGCCGCACCAACGTCGTCACCCCGGGCAGCAGCGCCTTGCGCTCGCGCAGCCCCCCACCCCATCGATGAAGATCGCCTTCGGCCCGTCTCCCGACGTCCAGGAACGGGCCGCCACCCACTCACCGAACTCCACCTCGACCTCAGCGAATTCCTTCCACCCTCGCACCCGGCGGATCTCCCACTGATGATCGAACCGCGTCTTGATCCGCTCGGTGTACCTCTTCACCTGCGACGGATCAGCGATGTCGAGCTGCTCGGCCACGAAGTCCAGCACCTCGACCGGCACATCGAGAGGACCCTCCAGGAACGTCCCGAGCCACCGGACCGTCACCAACTGGAGAGCGAAGCCGAGTTTCATATGCTCGCCCCGGCGGAGCCCGATCAGCGCCAGGTCGTCCTCATCGAGGAGGAACACCCGATCCAGGTCCGCCTGTGATGGCGGTCCGGTGTACCGGCCGTAGCCCGCCGCTTCAACATCAGTCAAAAACTCCACCGGCATACGCCGCAAAGTAGGACCAACCCACCGGTAACCAACGCACAGTGATTAAACCGTTACAAGATCCCTACCGGTTCGCCGTTCATCGACATCGGAACGATGGATGGCGGCAACTTCATCCGAGTTCACTCGCTAACGCCATTGGCCGTTCCGTTGTCGCTCAAGGCCCGAGAAGGGACCAAGACTCCCAGACAACTCGCGCTGCGCGTGTCGAGATGTCCAGGCCGATACACGGCCAGTCCACATCCCAACCGCGTTCGGTCATCTCCCCCCCGCACCGCGTGCGTGAGAAGCACGTCGACGGTGTCGGCCGGCTCGCCCCGCTCGCGCAGCCGGGCCAGGCCTGCCAGCACCTGGGCGGCGAGCACGGCCCGCTCGGCCGCAGGAGCGAGCGGGCCGATTCCGGCGCGCGCCGCCTGCAGCGGCTCGCGGCGCCGCGCCTTCTCCACGACCATCCGCGTCTTCAGCCGGGCCCGGGTACCCTCGCCTTCCAGACCGCCGCCCAGCCGTTCGACGGACTGGGGCCGTCCTCGACATCACCGGACTCGGTATCCTGAGCATCGTCGCCCTGGGTGGCCCGCCGTTCTCGCTCGGCCGGATGGCCGTGAAACGTCTTCACCGGGAACGCCTGAACCGGCGGGCCCTCGAACCGGGCCCCGTTCGTTGAGGACGTACCCGGGCGCGGAGGGGATCACAGCCAATACCACTCGATCTCCGCCTCCGCCCGCCTGCCGGCGAGGAAGGCGGAGAACGCGGCCCGTCCGGCCGCGGCCAGCGTGTCGGGGGAGGGTTCGGCGGGCCGGCGGCGGCGTACGGTCCCGAGGAGGAAGGCGTCGCGATACGGCACTGGCCCGACCGTCACCCCTTCGGCCGCCTCGCGCAGCGGGGCGGGCAGCTCGGACGCGACCCGGTCGGCCACGTGGACGGCGAGCTCGCCCGAGGGGGACGCCACCGCCCCGGCGAGCGCCGCGAGGGGATCGTCGTGACCCGCCAGCTCGATCAGCCTCGGCTCGGGCCCGACCGCCCACACGACCGAGACCCGGTCGAACTCCGCGGCGTGGTCGTCGAAGTAGGCCCTGGCCGACTCCGCCTCCAGGCGTGTCCTGAACCCGCGCATCTTGGCCAGGGAGTACAGGTGGTTGTCATACGCGCTGGGGGTCAGCTGGACCTCCTCCAGCCACCGCAGCATGTCGGCGCGGCTGTGCAGACCGCGCTGCCTGCGGAAGTCGTCGGAGGCCCGCTGCAGCTCCTCCGGGGAAGGCTCGGGCTCCTCCCAGCTGGCCAGTGTGAGGACGCAGTAGTCGATGAGGTCGTCGTGCACGGTCCGGTCGCGGTCGGCGAGTGCCCGCAGCGTGAGCAGGGCGGTCTGCACCGACAACTCCTGCCCGTCGACGGCCAGGACCTTGCCAGCCGCCCAGTGGGTGGAGTGGTCGACCGTCCAGGGAACTCCGTCCTCGACGGACGCGGTGACGGCGACGGTCCCACCGCCTGGATGCTCGAGGAGCAGGTCGTAGTCGACGACCGGCGAACCGGGTCGCGCGTCCACGATCAGTTGAGCCCGGCTCGCGGGGCGGGTCGCACGCCACGCGGCGACCGCGCCGTGCGCGGCAGGTACGCCGGTGTGCCTGCGCGACAGCCCGCGCAGGAGTTCGACGGCCTCGGCCAGCGTCTCGGGGAACTCAGGGAACTCGGGAAATGCGGGAAATGCTGTCACGCCGGGACCACCTGTGGGACGGGACGTTCCTCCGCGGCGAGCCAGTCGGCGATCGCCTCGGAGATGGGCAGGTCGGTGAACTCCTCGATCCATCCCCACTGACCGGCGGGGTTGAGTTCCAGATACACGTACTCGCCCTTCGGAGTGAGGATGACATCGATGCAGCCGAAGGCCAGATCCAGCGACCTGACCAGCTCGACGCAGCGCCGTTCGATGTCCTCGGGCAGGTCGTGGACGGCGTACTGGGAGAAGTGGCCCTCGTAGTGGCGGTAGTCGTGGCGGGTTGCCCTCGACCCCTGCGAGTGGATCTCCGCGGTGAAGACACGGTCGCCCACGACGGTGATCCGCAGCTCCACGGCCTTGTCGACGTAGGGCTGGAGGATCGCGGGGGCGTGGGTCAGGCGGTGCCGGCTGGTGAGGTGCCGCCGGGTGACCGGGGTCGTGTAGAAGTTGTGGCCCGCGCCGTCCAGCGCGAACTCCACGAACTCGACCTCCTTGGAGATCAACCGTCCCTCCGCCGCCGTCCAGGCCTCGGCCAGCTCTTCGGGGTCGTTGGTGACGGTCGTCTCCGGCACGGTGAAGCCGAGCCGGGCCGCGGCCGTGAGATTGACCAGCTTGCTCTGGGTGCGGATCACGTCGATGCTGCGCGCCGGGAACCAACGGGCGTCGAAGGTGTCCTCCCACCCGTTGAGATAGATCCTCGCCAGCTTCTCGACGTAGTCGCGGTGTGTCGCGTCCTCGACGGTCTCCGCCGGCCGGGGGCGCGAGGGCCTGCGGTTCCAGACGGCGCTGATGGTCGAGCAGTCGTACTCCGTGCCGCCCGAGACCAGCGTGTGCCGCCACGCCCCGTCGACCAGCCGGGAGGTGATCCGGCTCGCGGCGGGATAGTCGCCCGGATCCCACCAGAACACCTCGACGCCGCGCTCGACGAGCTTGGGCAGGACCAGGTTGACCGCCAGGTCGTCTTTTCGGCTGAGTACCAGAATCAAGGAATTCTCCACATCGGGAGCGAGCGGCACCCGCACGGCCGTACGGGTGCCGCCCGGCGCTCTTAGGTCCAGGTGTCGGGCATCGGGTCTCCCCTCGTCCCGTTACCGAGGGAGGTGGACACCTTGGGGGTCGGAGGGGTCATCGGATCACGACCTCCGACGATGGCGCCCAGCGCGTCCTCGGGGAGCTCCGCGGCGTCGTCCAGATCATCCAGGCGAACAGTCATTTTTCACCTCTTCTCATCTCGTGGTCCAGCGCCTCTGATCTTTCAAGTGCGATCTTGCAAGTGGGTTGGGGGTGACTTGGATCTTCGCCGACCCCGAGCTCGTCCATGACCTGGACGGCGCCGGGAACGCCACGCGCAGGCGGATGGACGTCCAGGCCCACCACCGCCTGGAGGCCGCGCCGTATGCGCAGGCACCGCTGACCGCCGCGGCGATGAACGCGCCGGCGGACGCGGAGTTCATCCAGACGTCGGCCCGTCGCTCATGACAGAGAGCACGGACCCCCGAAGCCCCTTGAAGAGGGGTCGCACCCCCTGCGCGTCACTTGCAGTATTTGGGCTCCGCATCGCAGATATCCACGGGTGGCGGTGTGGGGTACATCCCGGTGCCGGGGCTCCCGGCATTGGCGGGCGTCTGTGTCTCATGGACGTCGACGACTACCAGGCCTACCTCGACGGCGATGAGTACGAATACCACGGCGGCTTCCACGACGTCAGCCCCGTCGTCCTGGAGATCCCCTACGACAGCTACTGGTATCTCGTCGTCGACGGCAACGTCCACAGGATCAAGGTCTCCGTCACCGGGATCTTCGACTGACCGCGCGGCTCCGGCCAAGCCGGTTGCCCACGCGCCGGGGGACTACCCCGGGGCAGTCCAACGTCCCCGCGGCGCTGCTCCAGGAAACGGCGACCGCTGCGCGCTACGGTGAAGGTGCTCTCCTCCGACGGGGAGAGCCACCCTTGAGCGGCCGGTGGAGAGCCGGGTGCGACGCCGGTCGGCTCCCGGTGTCATCGGCCGCTCCCCGGTGCCCCTCGCGATCGGCCGGGTCGGCAGGAAGGACCTGACGGGACCGCCTGGGGTCGAAGACCGTGGCCCACGTGGACGCGGGCACGCTGGTGATGGTGCCCTGCGGGTACCGTACGGCTGGGAGCTCCCCGACTGGCGAGTGAGCCGGTGGACTACCCCGGGGAATCCGGATTCCCATGACCGGGAAGAAGCCGCTGGCAGATACCCACAAGCCAACGACTGCGCCGTGGGCCGCCAGAGTGCCCCTGGCTCACAGGCCGGAGTGGGCCCGACCTGCGCGTTGGAAGCCAAGGATGCGATTTCAGAGTTCGGTCAAGTCGATGCCGGCCGAGCGCAGACGCGTTTCGATCAACGCGGTCAGTCGGGTCCAGGCCGGCTTCTGCTCGTGTCCGTGGTGGGTGAGCAGGCTGTACCGGCTCGCACTGTCGGTGCGGGCCTGGAGTCCGGCCGGGATGGGCAGCAGCGCGGGATGGGCGAGGAAGTGGTCGGCGATGGCCGTGGCGAGTTCGTCGATGCGGGGGTCGTCCGGCTCCCACTCGGCGGCCCGCCACATGCGCTTGATCAAGGACATGTACCGAGGGTCGTCGAGGGCACGCTCGATCCGGGAGATGTAGTCGTCGAAGCCCTCCGGCACCAGGGCTTTGATCAGCACCAGGCCCTCCCTGGCCATCGTCACGTCGTCCGGGGTCAAGCCGAGATCGGCGGCCCTGTCCAGGAGGGCGAGAGCGCGATCGGGCAGCAGGGCCCGGTCGCCGGTGGCGAGCCGGCGCAGCGTGTCACGCCGCGCGATCAGATCGTCGATCCGGTCGGTGAGGCGCCGTTCGACGTCGACGAGTGCGTCGGCGAACCGGTCGGGATCGGCGTCGAGGACCGCCCCGATCTCGGCCAGCGGTACGCCGGCGGCGGCCAGCGTCCGGATCTGGACCAGTCGCAGCAGGTCGGCCGATCCGTAGCGCCGGTAGCCGGAGCTGTCGCGGCGGGGTTCGTCGATCAGTCCGTGCTGGTGGTAGTGCCGGATGGCTTTCACCGTGACGTCGGCGAAGGCCGCCGCCTGGCCGATCGTGACGCCGTCCGTCATCTGCTCTGCCGGCCCCGTGCTCGTGGGGTGCCGGCGAGTTCGCGAACCGCGTCCGCGATCGCGCGGAAGTCCTTGCGCACGATCTTGCTGTGGTTGCTGGCGACCTTCGCACTCACCTTGATGTCGGGATTGCGGGCGAGCACCGGGGTGA
Organism: Streptosporangium sp. NPDC002721; assembly: GCF_042888905.1. Lineage (NCBI taxonomy): Bacteria > Bacillati > Actinomycetota > Actinomycetes > Streptosporangiales > Streptosporangiaceae > Streptosporangium > Streptosporangium sp. NPDC002721. The sequence goes on along the minus strand of NZ_JBIAQI010000021.1, from coordinate 16,605 downwards.
GGGTGGCGCGCGCGCTTTCCATTTCATCATGACCGCCCCCGAGGTTGGCGCCCGTGGCGACCACGTACCGGACCGGGACGGTCACACCGTCCAGGATCGGGCCGAGGGCGGCGCTGATCTCGATGAGCTCGATGTTGCTCTGGGCATGCTGCTCGGCGGACATCTTCGCGGCCATGCCCAGCCTGGAGAGCAATGGCAGCAGCCAGCGCATCCGGCGCCAGAACCGCCGGACCCGTTCCGGGGGAGCGTCGGGGTAGTCGTGCGGGTAGGCGCCGTCCACGGGCACCACCCCCAGGGCGCGGTCCGGATTCCGGCCGGCCCAGTGCACCGCGACCGCCGCGCCGTAGGACCAGCCGACCACAATCGCCCGGTCCACGCCCCTGGCCGCGAGGACGCTGCCGACGTCACGGACATGCGTCTCGAACGAAGCGGCCGCGGCCGAACGCCTCGATCGGCCGCGGGCCCGCATGTCATAGGTGATGTGCCGGTACTCGCTGCCGAGATCGGTGATGACCTGCCGCCAGTACGCCTGACTGGCGAACTGGCCATTGAGGTAGATCACGCAAGGGCCGGGCCCACCGGTGTCGGTCACGGCCAGCGCGGTGTCGTCGACCGGCAGCATGCCGGTCCAGGCGGAGTTGAAGTTGCTCACCCGTTCAGCGTGCACCCTGACCCAGGGTCAAGGTCAAACCCAGACGCAGGCCTCGCGCACATCCGCCGAGAGGGCATGCGACGAAGCGCCTGACGTCGTCTGAACGCAAAGCGGGCAGTTACCCGGGACCGGTGGGCCAGTCACGACAAACAACCCCCAACCCCGCATCACGCCAGCCGCACGGAATCAGGTGATCTGTCGGGCGAGATCTTCGATGGCTTCCCTGCCCGTCCAGGCGATCTGCCTTTCCATGAACTCCACCAGGCGCGTCCGCAGTACTGGATCGCCCGCCACGACATCCTCGGCGAACTGCTCGATCACGTGCCTGCCGGTCATGGCGAGGTGACTTTGGCGGTTTTCAGCGGCTTCGGTGACCTTCTGCTTGCGGTGGGCGACGACCAGAGCGATGACACCGCCTATGTCGGCGACTACGGCGAAGGAGAGCTTGAGCAGGTCCAGCACTGCGTCGGGCTGAGACGGCGGATCCGTACCGGTACCACAACGCGGCGGGCGTCGACCGAGACGTCAGCCACGCTCCGCTCGTGATGACGGTGAGACCCTCGGCGGTCTCGTCACGCGATGTAGGGAAGCTGTTCGGGCTGCACCCGTCCCAGTAGGGGTGTGCCGCTGAGGAGCCGGTTCACCTCGGCCACGGCGAACTCGCCGAGACGGCGCATCTCGCGGCCCTGCGCTCCCGCCAGGTGGGGGGTGACGAGGACGTTGGGCAGGCCGAGGAGTGGGTGTCCGGGGGGCAGGGGTTCGGGGTCGGTGACGTCGAGGACGGCGGAGATGCGGCCGGTGGCGCAGAGTCGTGTCAGTGCCTGGGTGTCGACGAGGGAGCCGCGGGCGGTGTTGATGACGGTGGCCCCGTCGGGCAGGAGGTCCAGCCTGCGGCTGTCGAGCATGTGACGGGTTTCGGGGAGGGCGGGGGCGTGCACGGTGACGAGGTCGCTGCGGCGGCACAGGTCGTCCAGGCCGACGGCCTCGGCGCCGAGGCGGGTGGCGTCGGTGGCGGTCAGGTACGGGTCGTAGAGCAGGATCTCGACGTCGAACTCCCGTAGCCGCCGCAGCACGAGACGGCCCACCCGGGAGGCTCCGATCACCCCGACGGTGCAGCCGTGCAGGCCGGTGCCGGCGCCGGAGAGCCAGTCCGCGGGGTCGCCCTCGACGGCGGTGGCGTACCGCCTGGCGCGGCCGAACACCTGCTTGGCGCTCAGGACGAGCATGGCCATGGTGTAGTCGGCGACGGGGACGGCGTTGGCCTCCGCCGCGGTGGAGACCAGGAGCCCGCGTTCGAACACGACGGGGTCGACGGAGGTCTTGACGGTGCCGGCGGCGTGCACGAGGGCACGCAGCCGAGGCGCGGCCTCCAGCACGGTGGCGTCGATGCGTGGGCATCCCCATCCGGTGAGCAGGATGTCCGTCCGGGCCAGGGCCGCGGCGGCGGAGGGTCCTTCGAACGAGGTGTACGTCGTCGCCGGATCGATGTCGACCAGTTGCCGCAATCGGGTGACGAGGTCGGCGGGGAAGACTCCGTCGAACGCCCAGGGGGCGATGGCGAAGACCGCGACGGGTCGCCGTGGCACGGAGTGGGCTCCTATCGGTTGGGTGTGCGGAAAGAACGCGTGTAAACGGTTCCACAAACAGAGCCACCTTACGCGCCGGACACCTCGCTCACAACGCCTCCCGGTGAGGATCCATGCCGTTCGTACGTGGTGATTCGCCGTTCCCGGCGGGACCGGCGGGCTATTGACGCGCTCATGTAAACGTTTTATGTTGATGAACATTCTGTTTCGGCCGGGTATCACAGTGAAGGGCGTTGGACGTGAGCGTGACGCGGGTTCGCGGCGACGCCGGTGGCACCGGCCCGCCCATCGAGAAGGCGCGGACCTCGTCCTCTGTCGGCGGCTCCCCCGCCGGTGGCCTGCGGCGCGTCCGGGCCGACCGCGTGCTGTTGGTCATCGCGGTGCCGGGCCTGGCGTACTTCCTGTTCTTCCACTACGGCGCGCTGTTCGGCAACGTCCTGGCCTTCAAGAACTACATCCCCTTCCTCGGCGTCTCGGGCAGCGAGTGGGTGGGCCTGGCGCACTTCGAGCGCATGTTCGGCGACCCGGCGTTCTGGAACGCGGTGGAGAACACGCTGATCATCGCCGCGCTGCAGCTGGTGTTCTTCTTCCCCGCCCCGCTGGCCCTGGCGCTGCTGCTGCACAGCCTGGTGGGCGACACCGTCCGGCGGTTCGTGCAGAGCGTGGTCTACCTGCCGCACTTCCTGTCGTGGGTGATCGTCATCGCGCTCTTCCAGCAGATGCTGGGCGGCGCGGGCGTGGTGAACGGCTGGTTGTCGGACCTGGGCACGGGCGGCATCTCGATCATCGGCAACCCCGGCGCCTACGGGCCGCTGGTGATCGCCCAGCTCGTCTGGAAGGAGTGCGGCTGGGCCACCATCATCTTCCTGGCGGCGCTGTCGCAGGTCGACGAGCAGCAGTACGAGGCGGCGGCGCTGGACGGCGCCGGCTGGGGACGGCGGCTGTGGCACGTCACGCTGCCCGCGATCAGGCCCGTCATCGTGCTGCTTTTGGTGCTGCGGCTGGGTGAGTTCCTCTCGATCGGGTTCGAGCAGTTCTTCCTGCAGCGCCAGTCGGTGGGACCGGAGACCGGCGAGGTGCTGGAGACGTTCGTCTACTTCACCGGCTTCGCGGGCGGCGACTTCGGCTACGCCGCCGCGGTCGGGCTGTTCAAGGGACTGATCGGCGTGGTGCTCATCTACACCGCCAACAAGGTGGCACACCGACTGGGCGAGCAGGGGGTCTACAGGGCATGAGCGCGACCGCACCCGCGTGGAAGGGCCGCCCCGGCCCGGCCGTGCGCGCCGCCAAGGCCGTGGCGCTGACCGTGGTGGTCGCCCTGGTGGTCTTCCCGCTGTGGACGGTCCTGGCCACCAGCCTGGCCAGCCCGCAGAACGTCATCGACAACGGCGGCTGGGTGATCTGGCCGGCGGAGTTCTCCGTGGAGGCCTACGCCGACATCCTCCAGGGCGGGATCATCACCCGCGCGCTGCTGGTCAGCACGGGCGTCACCCTGGTGGGCACGGCGCTGAGCCTGGCGTGCACCATCGGCCTGGCCTACACGCTGAGCAGGCCGCGGGTCTACGGCGGCAAGCCGATGCTGCTGCTGGTGCTGTTCACGTTCCTGTTCCCGCCGGGGATGGTGCCGCTGTTCCTGGTGGTGCAGGGCGCCGGGCTGTTCGACCAGTACGCCGCGCTGGTGCTGCCCTTCCTGGTCAACGTGTTCAACCTGGTCGTGATGCGCGGCTTCTTCCAGGCCATCCCGCAGGAGTTGCTCGACGCCGCGCGGATGGACGGCGCCGGTGAGCTGGCGATCCTGCGCAAGGTCGTCCTGCCGCTGTCCAAGGCGGTCATCGCGGTGATCGGCCTGTTCTACGCGGTCGCGTACTGGAACCGCTTCTTCGAGGCCATCATCTACTTCAACGACCAGACCAAATGGCCGATCGGCACCGTCCTGCGGCAGTACGTCACCGGCGGGGCCTCCCTGGCCGAGAGCTCGGGCGAGCTGGCGGCCACCTCGCCGCAGTCGGTCCAGATGGCCGTCGTCATGCTCGCGACGCTGCCCATCGTGTGCGTGTACCCGTTCCTGCAGCGCTACTTCGCCAAGGGCGTCCTGACCGGCGCCCTGAAAGCCTGACCGGCGCCCCGAACGGCGCCCGAAGGTTCACCCCCCACGAGAACCACTCCTTTCGGCGTGAGGCCGGGAGAGGAACCCCTGCCATGGATCACCGCATCGACCGCCGCTCCCTGTTGCGCCTGGCCGGCACCGGCGCGCTCGGGCTGGCCGCCACGCCCCTGCTCTCCGCGTGCGCGGGCCAGAGCCCCCCGGCGGGCGGGGGCGTCTCCAACGCGGGCAGGAGCCTGGCGCCCTGGCCGGCCTACGTGCCGTTCACCGGGCCCGCGCCGGACCTTCCCGGCGACGCCTCCGGCGTGCAGCCGCTCTACCTGAAGTACCCCGAGAAGCTGGTGCGGTCGGTGAACGACACCGTGGGCGACGGCTCGGAGGTCCGGGCCATGGTCGTGTCGTTCGGCGCCCCGCCCAAGCCGGTGGGCCAGAACGAGTACTGGCAGGCGCTCAACAAGGCGCTCAACGTCAACCTGAACGTCACCGTCGTGCCCGACCCGGAGTACGCGCAGAAGATGGCCACCCTGATGGCCGCCGGCGACGACCTGCCGGACATCATCATGTTCAACAACCTGGCGCTCCCGCACGCGGCCGAGTTCATCCAGGCCCGCTGCGCCGACCTGTCGGAGTTCGTCGGCGGGGACGCGGTCAAGCGGTTCCCGAACCTGGCCAACCTCCCGACCTACGCCTGGCAGGGCATGGGCAGGATCGGCGGCAGGATCTACGGGGTCCCGCTGGAGCGGCCGAAGCCGGCCAACAGCCTGTTCGTCAACCGCTCGGCCATGGACGCGGCCGGCATCCCCAAGGACTGGACGACCGAGCGGTACCTGGAGGCCATGAAGGAGCTGACCGGCGACCGCAAGTGGGGCGTGGGCTGGTTCAAGACGCTGTTCGGCGGCCTGGGCGGCATCACCTACCACGCCGGATCGCTGGGCGCGCCCAACACCTGGTCGGCGTCGGGCGGCACGTTCTCGCACACCATCGCCACCCCGCAGTTCGAGCAGGCCCTGGAGATCATGCGCAAGCTGGCCGAGGCCAGGACGCACTACCCCGACAGCCTCACCGTCAGCTCCACCGACATGCAGAGCTACTTCCACAACGGCACGGTCGCCTCGATCAACGACGGCTTCGGGTCGGTGAACCTGGGCTTCATAACGAAGATCGACGGCCGGTTCGACCTCGACCTCGGGCGGCCGTACGGGGAGAGCCCCACGCCCTGGCAGAGCCCCGGCATCTTCGGCTACGTCGCCTTCAAGAAGGCCTCCCCCGAGCGGATCAGGCTGCTGCTGCGCATCTGCGACTACCTCAGCGCGCCGTTCGGCACCGTCGAGTACGAGCTGGCCAACTACGGCGTCGAGGGCAGGCACTTCACCAAGGACGCCGACGGCGTCAAGACCACCGAGCTGTACGCCCAGGAGAACAACACCCTCCTGCCCGTCAAGTTCCTCGGCGCGCCGCCTTCCGTCCTCTACCTGCCGGGTCATTCCGACGTGGCCAAGTCGGTGTACGAGTGGCAGAAGGTGACCCTGCCCGACAGCGTCCGCAACCCCGCCGTCGGCCTGCGCTCGGCCACCGAGGCGAGCAAGGGCGCCCAGCTCAACCAGATCCTCGGGGACGGGATCACCGCGGTCACGTTCGGGCGCAAGCCGCTGTCGGCGTGGAAGGACGTCGTCACCCAGTGGCGGCGGGCGGGCGGTGACCAGGTCGCCGCGGAGCTGGCCAAGGAGCACGCGGCCAACCAGTAGACCCCGAACGCGTGAGGAACCGGCGGGCCGGGAACACGCGGCCCGCCGGTTTTTCGCGTGCCCGCCCCGCCGACCGGCCGGGAGCGCCCGGCGCGTCGGTGGGCCGGTCCGTCCCGGGGGCGTTCCGAGCCGCCGCCCTCCCCCGGCATCTCGCCGCCCGCACCCGCCTCAGGCTCCGGGCGCCGGCCGCTCGCAGGTGGGGACGCCGTCCAGGCGTACGGTCGCCGTCTGCCCGCCGGGCAGGGTCACGACGACCAGGTCGCCTCGCACCCGCACGTCCGGGGCGGGCGGCGGCTGCCGGGTGACCGCCAGGTGCACGAGGCTGACGTAGAGCGCGGTACCGCCGGGGTGGGCGTCGGCGACGGCGTAGGGCGTGGCCGAGTGCGCGCCGAAGGCGTTGGTGCCTCGCGCCGTCACCAGGCCCGTTCCCGTGTAGCCGTGCAGGGCGCGCACGGCGCTGCTCAGCCCGTCCGGGCGCCGGGCCAGCGCCACCCCCTCCCCCACGCTCACCTCCGGGGGGAGCGCCGCGGCCAGGGCGTGGCCGCCGTCGCGCACCCGGTGTCCGGCCGGTGCCGTGACCTGGTGAATCCTGATCTCCGACGGGCCGTCGACGATTGAGGCCGTCACCACGCGGACCGGGCCGTCCCGGTAGGCGGAGGCGGCGAACCGGTCGGAGACGGCCAGGGGCTGGATGTGCCGTCTGAGGGAGGGCGTCCCGTCGGGTGCGATGACGGCCAGGTGGTTGTCCACCCCGTGCGGCCTCTCCCCCAGCTCGGGTCCGGTGTGGCTGGTGTAGGCGAATTTGAGGTAGTGCGGGTCGGGCGGGCCGTGCGGGTCCTGGACGCGGTCGCGGTCGCTGCCGTGGTTGACGAGTCGTACGACGCCGTCCGCGCGGGTGGCGTGCAGCAGCCAGCCGGGGGCGGGCATGGCCAGGGCCTGGTCTGCCAGGTCGACGGGCGCGGCCTCCTCGGCGTCGGTCCAGACCGGGTGTTCGGGCGGCAGGAGCAGGCCGAGGAAGGCCTTACCGGCCCAGTAGGGTGAGGCGGGCCCCGAGTAGTCCTGCGCGACGGGCGGGAACGGGCCGTACCAGCCCAGGGTGAGCAGGCCGCGCTCGTCGGGCGCGCCGCGCTCGGCGAAGTGGCGCAGGACGCCGCTGGCGATGCGGCGGGTGCGGCCGGGGGTGAGGGGTGAGGCGCCGGTCAGCGCTCCCAGCCACAGCGGGGCGACCGTCGCGAACCGGTAGGTCAGCGAGCGTCCCTGGTGTACGGGTGCGCCGTCGGCGGCGAAGAAGTGCTGGTACTGGCCGAGAAAGCGGCGCAGCCGCTCCGCGTAGAGTTCCTGGCGGGCGGTGTCGCGGGCCATCCTCGCCCACAGCGACGGGTACAGGTGCATCGCCCAGCCGCAGTAGTAGTCGAAGTTCTTGCCTTTGCCGTCGGAGTACCAGCCCTCGCCGGCGTACCACTCCTCGACACGCTCCAGCCCGCCGGTGATCTCCGCCGGTTCGTGGGGGCCGCCCACCTCGGCGAGGAACTGCTCGACGACCACCTGGAACATCACCCAGTTGTTGTCCGGGGTGCGCCGTCCGGTGAAGCCGGCCAGCCAGGTCACCACCCGTTCCCGCTCGGGTGGTGAGAGCCGGTCGAACAGCCATGGCCGGGTCTCGTGCAGGGCCAGTGCCACCGAGGCGGCCTCGACGAGTTGCTGGGACATGTCGGCCAGCGCGGGCCAGGCGTAGGGGTGGGCCGGGTCGGTGCCGGCGGTCAGGCCGCTGGCGTAGCGCTCCAGCAGTGCGGGTGGCACGGCGCCGCCCGCTCCGGCGATCCTGAAGGCGGCGAGCAGGAACGTGCGGGCGAACCCCTCCAGGCCGTCGCTCACCGGTCCTGACCGGCTCGCCCTGCCGGGCAGGCGGAACTGGGCGAAGTCCTTTGTCGCGTACGGGAGCACGGAGGCCAGCAGGTGGTCGGCGGCGGCCTCCCAGTGCGCCCGGGTCCAGCCGGTGTGGCCGGAGAGTTCGTCGTCGGGCGTCGGGAGGCCGCTCAGTGACATAAAACGGATACTATAGGTTTTACCGGCGTTTTATTAGAGATGTCACGACTCTAATGGTAAACGCTTTAACGCCGGTGCTCAGCTTCCCGCGTAGCTGATGCCGGGGCGGGGCGGGGTGGTCATGCCGTTGCCGAGGAAGTAGTCGGGGTGGTGGGACTGCATGTAGCCCTTGAAAGTCATGGCGTTGCGGTAGGCGGGGTTGTGCGCCAGCGTGTACAGCCGGGTGCTGCTAGGCCGGTTCGTGGTGAAGATGATCAGCTCGTCGTGGTCGGCATTGGTGTAGACGGCCTCCTCGCGCCAGTCTCCGAGGATGTCGCCGACGAGGGTCGGCCCGCCCTGGGCGGCGGTGACCGCACCGTACTGCGAGACGTTGAGCAGCCGTGGCAGGCTGTTGGTCGGCTGCGGGTTGGCGGGGTCCCATTTCTCGATCTTGCCGCTGTTGAGCAGTTCCATGGTGAGGTCGCCGTCCCACCACAGGCCCAGCTGTGGCCAGGGGCGCAGCGAGGTGTCGGGTTCGGTGAGCCGGTTGGCGGGCGCGTTGTACAGGCCGGAGAAGGACCAGACCTCCATGCCGGGGTGGCGGGGGTCGATGTCGCCGGCCATGCCGCGCCCCACGTCGGCGGTGCCGGACTCGGTGTGCCGCCAGATGACGCTGCCGTTGCGGGCGTCGTAGTAGTACTCGCGCAGGCCGCTGGGGTTGTCCTGCTGCACGCCGTAGCCCTGCAGGCCCGGGCGGGAGGGGTCCATCTTCGCGATGTGGAAGCGGTCGCCGTGCACGATGCCCGCGGGCCCCAGCGAGTAGCGCAGGGTGCCGTCGCCGTTGAGCACGAACCCGATCTCGGCGACCTCGTCCCTGCCGTCGCCGTCGACGTCGATGATGCGGGTGTTGTGCCCGTCGGGGGCGTTCTGGTTGCCGCGCAGCCACTTCCACTGCTGGGTCAGGGTCTGGCCGTTGAACCTCCAGGCGGCCATCATGAGGTTGAAGGCCCCGTTGCCGATCCGGTTCTTCATGAAGGCCACCAGGCTCGGCGTGGTGCCGTCGAGGTAGCCCACCCCGAAGCGGGCGTACATCGGGCCGTCGGACAGGTAGTCGGCCGGCACCGGGGCCGTGGCCCGGGCCGCTCCGGTCCGGCCGTCGAGGATGGCGATGAACTGGCGGTTGTCGTCGCTGTTGGTGAACCTTGTCCCGTTGCCGAAGGTCACGCCGTTGGCGATGCGCACGGCGACCTCGGCCCGGCCGTCACTGTCGAGGTCCTGGACGGTGACACCGTCGTTGTGACCGACGTCGATCGTGGACGACCCGCCTTCGATGTTGTTCTGGTTCGTGCTGTTGGGCCCCATGTCGACCTGCCACAGGAAGCGCCCGTCGCCGCGGTAGGCCTCGATCTTCTGGGGGGAGGTCTGCCGGTCCAGCACGTAGTCGTACTCGCCGTCGCCGTCCAGGTCACCGGCCCAGACGAACTTCACCGGGCCGCCGGCGCGCAGCGGCAGGCGGACCACCGGCTCGGTGGCGTGGTTGGCGGTCAGCGTGAACGCCGCACTGGCCGCCTGCTCGGTGCCGCCGACCACCGGCCGTACGTGGTAGCTGTTGGACCTGCTCAGATCGGCCGTGGAGTCGACGTAGTTGGTGCCGCCGGTCAACACGCCGGAGTTGAGCTTGACGTACGAGCCACCGGCGGTGGAACGGTAGACGTTGAAACCGATGCCGTCCGGGTCCAGTCCCAGCAGCCGCCAGCTGACCAGGACGTCCCTGCTGCCGGAGCGCACGGCCACCACGCCACGGCCCAGCTTCTCCATCGGGCGGACGGGGGCGAGCGCCGAGGCGCCGGACGGGGCGGTGGTCGCGGAGGTGGGCCCGGCGACCAGCGCCGTCGAGGCCATCACGATCGCCGAGGCGATGACGGCCGGCCGGCGAGCGGCTCGCCATCGACGCATGACACGCATGAAGATCTCCTTCGTTGTGGGGGGGCTACGCGGGAAGCCGGTCGCCGATCAGGGCGAGGCACTGGATGGCGGCCAGGCCGTACTGGGCGGAGGCGTTGACCGAGGCGAAGGCGGCCTCGTCGACCGGCTTGAGCACCTTGCTGCCCTCCAGCCGTACCGACGTGAACCGCAGGGCCTTGGGGTATCCGGCGTGGCCGGTGTCGAACTCCTGCCACGCCCGGGCGGCGAGGCCGGCGTCGCCGAGCTTGACGGCGGCATAAGCGGTGAGGCGGGAGTGGGCCTGGCGCAGGTTCTGGTTGCCGAACGACTGGCCGGTCTCGGCCTGCTGCTCGGCGGCGGTGGCGTTGTACAGGCGGCAGTACTGCAGCCAGGCCCTGGTGAACGCCTCGTCACCGGTCAGGGAGATGACCTCGCTGCACAATTCGACCAGGCCGAACACCGCGCCGAGGGAGCCGACGCTGACGGCGGGCTCGGTGGGTTCGAAGGTGCCGTCGTCGAGGTCGTACAGGCCGCTGCCGCGGACGAACCCGTTGGGCATCGCGGCGATGGTGCGCATGCCGTTCAGCAGTTTCTCGCGGGCGATCGGCGCGCCGCCGCGTTCCCACTCGGTCAGCCAGGCGAGCGCGAGGCCGCTCCAGTCGGTGCCGGTGCTGACGCCGAGCGCGTGCGGGTCCGGCTCGTAGGGTCCTGTGCGGATCTTGCGGACGGGGTCCAGGACGAGGAACGTCCTGTCGACGTCCACGAGGTCGCGCAGAAGGTCGCCGACGCGCTCGTCGGCGGTGAGGAAGTACAGGAAGCGCCGGTAGCCGGCGTTGCTGATGCGGGCCTGCTTGGCGCTGTCGGCCCAGTGCTGGACGCCGTGCCGTGTCCCCAGGTCCCGCCACTTGCCCAGGTGGTAGACGTCGACCTCGCCGGTGTGGCGGGTCATGGCCTCGGCGAAGCGGAACACCTCGGCCTTCCCGGTGCGCAGGTAGTGGTACCACAGCCACAGGTCGGTCGACAGCTCGGAGTTGTCCCAGGCGTAGCCGCCGACGTCGTAGCGCCACACGTGGCGGTCGGCGTCGTAGCTGTGCATGATGTCGCCGTAGTCCCAGAAGCCGTACCAGGAGCGCTGGTCGACCTGCTTGCTGTGGTGGTCGAACAGGAAGTCCAGGCGGTCCTCGATCTCCTTCCTGGCCGGGGTAGAGCGGTCGGCCGGTGACCAGTCGCCGAACACCCCGGCCGCGTGCAGGTGCGCCGGCGGCGCGACGACCAGCGGTGGCGTCCGCACGGCTCGTGCCAGCTCCGCCACCCGCTCCGCGGCCGGGGTGGACCCCAGTGCCCAGAACATCAGCTCCGTGGTGCGCGCGATGCCGTACGGGGTGCCGAAGCCCGGCTCGTAGTCCTCGTAGGTGATCTCCAGCCCTTCGAGCTGTTCGGGGTAGGTGTCCTGGCCGAGGCCGTCGTGGTAGAAGCGCAGGTCCATCGGCCCGGCGTCGGGTGACCACAGCCACACGGTGACCTCGGCGCGCTCGGTGGCCGCGTGGCGCACGTCGAGCTGGGTGGGGTGCAGCTGCCAGAAGTTGCGCATGCCGAAGGCGAAGCCGCCCTGCGGGCTTCCGACGTAGCCGAGCCCGCCGGCCCGGCCGCCGGAGTCGACGGGGATCCAGCCGTGGCCGGCCTTGGTGCGCTTGCGGATCTGGAAGCCGTCGGCGCTGATCTGGCGCAGCGAGTAGTCGCCGAAGGCCGGGATGAGGTGCAGGCGGGAGGAGACGCGGGTGTCCCAGGTCGCCACCGGCGGGGTGGCCTGTCCGGCGACCTGTGCCTGGCGTACCGCCGCCCCCGGGTCGCGGCGCAGGCCGGTGATGCCGCGCACCGCCTCCGACAGCACGCCGTCGCCCGGCCCGGCGAAGCGCACGTGCCGGTCGTGCAGCTCGCCGCGCATCGGCACCTCGAAGCGGATGCCCAGGCCGCTGATGAAGTCCTTCTTCTCGTTGCCGTCGAACACGAAGCTGTGCACCGCGCGGATGCCGTCGCTGCCGCTGTAGAAGTACAGGCGCACGGTGAAGGGCAGCCAGGTGCGCCCGCCGCGCCGGTGTCCTCCCTCGATCCTGACCACCGCGCGGACCGGGCCCGACTGCTCGACCGTCACCTTCTCGGTGCGGCTCTCGAACACCTCCTGCTTGACCGTGTCGCCCTCGTCGTCTCCGGGCTCGTCGCGCCGCAGGCAGATCAGCCTGCCGTCGCGGGCGATCTCCACATCGCCCCGCGTGATGGAGCCCACCAGCCGGTCGCCCTTCTTCGGGATGAGGCACCGGATGACGCCGGTGCTCACCTCGACCTCCTCGCGGCCGTCCCTGACCGTCACGGCCGTCGCGGGCGCGGCGGGCCGGCCCGCGGTGAGCAGGTAGCGCTCGGCCGGGGCGACGTCGGCGCCGAGGGCGTGCGCGGTCCACTTCAGCGACCCGTCGGGCCAGTAGGCGGTGGCCCAGGTCTGGACGGGCACCTGCTGCCCGGCGGCGGTGCGCAACGCGAAGTCCTGGCCCTTGGGAACGGTGCCCTTCGGCCACGGCACGCCCCAGGTGGACCCCGCGGCCAGCCGGGCGGGGGTGCCTCCCTCCAGCCAGTGGAGCTGGACGCCGTCGTCGAGCACGCCGCGCGCCGCCACCGGCCGGGCGGCCGTGGCGTGCGCCGGTCCCGGCGGCAGGCCGATCTGACCGGCGGCGGCGGCCGCCGCGGCGCCGAGGAGCAGTTTGCGTCGGGACATCATCGCCATGGGGGGCTCCACTGGGCTTGGCGTTCACCAGGATGAAACGGCCACGTGTTTAACCGTTTACATCGACAGATGGCAGCATGGCCCGCATCGGCTGTCAAGGGGCCCGCATCACGACGGAATGCGCTTTCCCAGCGTGGCGCCCACGGCCGCCGCCCGATTTCCTCTCCGGCGGCGGCACGGCGATCACGCGGAGGCGGTGATTTGACAGTGGACGGGACAAAGGAGAGCATCGCGCGTAAGCGGTTTACCAATGGTTTTCGCGCCATGTGGAGGTTGGATGGTCCGGCGTGCGGCGTCCCGTGAGGAAGGGCGGCGGCCGACGACGATCCGCGACGTGGCCGCGCACGCGGGCGTGTCCGTCGCCACCGTGTCGCGGATCCTGTCGGGCACCTACCCCAGCGCGCCCGCCACCCGCGGCAAGGTCATGCGGGCGGTGCGCGAGCTGGACTACGTGGCCAACGCCAACGCGCGCGGGCTGGCCGGGGCGAGCAGCCGCAGCGTCGCCATCATCGTCAACTCCGTGATCTCCCCGCACTACGCCCACGTCGCGCAGGGCGTGCAGGCCCAGGCCGCGCTGGAGGGCAAGCTCTGCATCGTCGGCACCACCGGCGGCGACCCCGAACGCGAGCTCGCCACCGTCCAGCTGATGCGCCAGGAGCAGGCCGAATGCGTGGTCCTGGTCGGCAACGTGGTGAACGACGCGGCCTACCGCGAGCGGATGGGCGAGTACGCCCGCGCGCTGGCACTCGCCGGATCGCAGCTCGTCCTGTGCGGGCGCCCGACGCTGGGCCCCGGCGTGCCCGCCCTCGTCGTGGAGTACGACAACACCGGCGGCGCGTACGCCATCACCAGCCACCTGCTGTCGGCGGGGCACCGGCGCATCCTGTTCCTCGGCCGGCGCGACGGCCACACGACCCAGGACAGCCGCGTCGCCGGCTACCGTGACGCCCTGGCCGGCTACCGCGTGCCCCACGATCCCGGCCTGGAGGTCGAGGGCACGATGGAACGGCACGAGGGCTACCGCATGATCCGCGAACGGCTGGAGGGCGGGCCGCGTGACTTCACCGCCGTCTTCGCCTGCAACGACCTCATCGCGGCGGGCGCCCGCCAGGCCCTGCGCGAGCACGGGCTGCGCGTCCCCGGCGACGTCTCCATGGTCGGCTTCGACGACCTGCCCCCGGCCGCCGACATCGACCTCACCACGGTCCACGTGCCGCACGAGGAACTCGGCCGCACCGCGGTGCGCCTCGCCCTGGAGCGCCGGCAGGACACCTCCGGCATGACCGGGCACGTCATGCTCGGCACCCACATCGTCGTCCGAGACTCGGTCCGGACCCTCAGGGGCGCCGACGTCCCGCTCTCGTAGGGATCCTGTCCGCACCCGCGCCCACGACGGACGCCCCCTGGGCCGGCCGGCCGCCGGCGGTGTGGCGCACGGCCGGGTCGTTCCATGGTGGGGTGGGCGCGGTGGTCATGAGGTCGCCGGCGGCCCGAAGACGCGCCAGCCGTAGGCGGCGATGGTGTCCCCGGCCTCGCTGGCCGCCTCGATCCGGCGGCCGAAGGGCGAGGACGGGGTGAAGGGCCGCTCGGAGTGGTTGACGACGAACAGGTGCCCGTCGCGTACGACGGCCTCGACGTGCTGCGGCAGGTGCTCGACGGCAGGGCGGACGCCGGTGCCGGCGAAGATCCGCGCGGTGACCGCGCGCATGCCCTCCTCGTCGGGGACGGTGGCCAGGTAGTACGCCCTGCCCGAACCGCTCTTGCGCGAGGTGAAGGCGGGCCGGCCCTGGAGCCTGCCGTCACGGAAGTCGCCGATGACCGTCGCGTCGGCCAGGTCGAGCTCCTCGGCGAACAGGCGGCCCTTCACCGAGGCGCCTTCGAGGGAGACGGTCACCGTGGCGGTGTCGTGCGTTCCGTCGATGGGCAGGGCTCCGAAATCCCTCACCCTGAGGCCGAGCGTGGTCCCCAGCCGGGTGGTGAAGCCCCCGGCGGCGAACCTGTCGTGCTCGTCGACCACGTCGCTGAACGCCGACAGCAGCAGCGTCCCGCCCCCGGCGACATAGGCCGCGACGTTGGCCGCCGAGGCGTCGGTCAGCAGGTAGAGCTGCGGCGCGACGACGACGGCGTAGCCCGACAGGTCGTCGCCGGGGTGGCGGATGTCGACGGTGACGTGCTGGCGGTGGATCGCCGCGTGCCACTGCCGGACGACCTCCAGGTAGTCGAAACGCACCGGATGGTCGCTGTTCTCCACCGCCCACCGGTTGTGCCAGTCGTAGATCAGCGCCACCGGCGCGTCGACCGTCGCCGAGAGCCGGGGGAAGGCGGCCAGGTCGCGTCCGAGTTCGACGATCTCCTTCCAGGTGCGGGTGCCGGTTCCCGCGTGCGGCACCATCGCCGAGTGGAACTTCTCCGAGCCTGATCGGGACTGGCGCCACTGGAAGAACATCACCCCGTCGGCGCCGCGCGCGACGGCCTGCACGCTGAGGGCCGCCATCTGCCCCGGCGCCTTCGGCGCGTTGCTCGCACGCCAGTTGACCGCGTCCGGGGCCTGTTCCATGAGGACCCACGGAATCCCCGGTTTGAGGGAGCGCATGAGGTCCCGGGTGAAGGCGGCCTCCCGGAACGAGGCGGGGTCGGCCGGATCGGGGTAGCTGTCGTCGGCGACCAGGTCCAGGTCCGCCGCCCACGAGCGGTAGTCGATCGGCTCGAACGCGCCCATGAAGTTCGTGGTGACGGGCTGGGTGCCCCCCGCCGCGCGGATGATCGACTTTTCCATGCGGTAGAGCTCGAGCATCGCGTCGGAGGTGAAGCGCTTGAAGTCCAGGAGACCGGAGGGGTTGAGGCTGTAGGGCGCGAGCCGGGGCGGGACGACCTCCTCGAAGTCGCCGTAGCGCTGCGACCAGAAGGCGGTGCCCCAGGCCTCGTTCAGAGCCTCGATGTCGTCGTACCGCCCGCGCAGCCAGGCGCGGAAGGCGACGGCGGCGTTGTCGGAGTAGTCGGCGTGCAGGTGGCAGCCGTACTCGTTGTTGACGTGCCACATCACCACCGCCGGATGGGAGGCGTAACGTTCCGCGACGGCTCCGGTGAGTTCGGCCGCCAGGCGCCGGTACACCGGCGACGTGGGAGCGTAGGCCTGCCGGCTGCCGTGCCAGTAGGTGGCCCCCGAGGCGTCCTTCGGCAGGATCTCGGGGTAGGCCCGGCTCGCCCACGGCGGCGGGGAGGCGGTGGCCGTGGCGAGGTTCACCCCGATCCCGCCCGCGTGCAGCTTGGCGAGGATCCGGTCGAGCCAGCCGAAGTCGAACTCGCCCTCGGCGCGCTGGATGCGCGCCCACGCGAACACCCCCAGGCTGACCAGGTTCACCCCCGCCGCCCGCATCAGCCGGATGTCGTCGTCCCACACCGGCTCGGGCCACTGCTCGGGGTTGTAGTCGCCGCCGTAGTACACCTGGGGTGCTCTCCTACCAGTGATCGGTGTCGAAGCCGGACGCGCCTTCGGGCGCGGACGCGCCCGGTGCCGCCACCCGGCGGGGCGAGCCCCGCAGGTCGGCGTGCGCCGAGGGCCACACCGGCCTTCGGTGCGGGACCCAGTTGCGTAAACGTTTTAACATGAAATGACGGCCACCGCCAGCGAACGACGGGACGGGGTGCGGCCACAGCCGCCCCCGGTGTCCCGGTGGCGGGTCATCGGATCCTGGGTACGGGGACCTTGGCCCAGTCGAGGTCGGTGGCCAGGTAGAAGCCGGGGTAGGCGGGCTGGTTGTAGCCCGTCTGCT